>JAPOHV010000199.1 GCA_029979305.1 Mycobacteriaceae bacterium
GGGCAGCGTGTCATTCGGGACGAACACGTAGGTGATGTTGCCCGGTGTGCCGTCCGCCTTGTCCGGCACCCAGAGGATGTTGTCCGGGGAGTTGAGGTCGACGTCGAAATAGCCCCACACGTGGGTGTTGTTCTTACCCGCTGCGGCGTTGAGCCACGCCAGTGCGTTCATCTTGCCGGTCGGGTAGTCGGCCCAGCCGTCGTACTGCTTGATCACCTCGATGCCCTGATACGGGGTGTCGGGCGGCAGGCCGTCCTGGCGCTTGACGCCGCCGAAGGCGTTCTCCGGGTTGCCAATCGACACCCATTTCACTTGCGAGGGGGCGGGCGCGTTGGCGGGGTCGGCGACCCAGCGGCGGATGGTGGTGTAGATGACCTGGCCGCCCTGGCTGTGCCCGAAGGGGGTGACGGGCGTGCCGGTGGGCAGTGCGTCGATGGCGGAGATCAGTTGGTCGGAGCCCAGGTTGTTGAAGTACTGGCCCAGCGGCCACGCGGGATAGTCGACTGGCGTGCAGGTCTTGGGCGCCTTGCATAGTGAGCCCTGCAACTGCAGTGGGGTGAAGTGCAGCAGGTGCTGGATGCCGACCAGGCCGCCCTCCAGGGTGAGCACGGTGGGGCCGAGATCGCCGGTGAGGTCGACGGCGTGGGCAGCCGGGGCGCCGACGTTGGCTCCGGCGAAGATCGCGGCGGAGACGCCGACCGCGGTCAACAGTTTCTTCATGACGTCCTATTGGTCGGCCGGTGGCAGAGCGACCATCGGCGGCGGGACCGGCTCGGGCGCCGGCGTTTCAGTGGGCGATGCAGAAGGCACGGGCGACGGCGGCGCGGTGTCAGGGGCCGGAGGAGGCGGAGGCGGCGGGGGCGGCAGCACCGGGAGGATGCCGGCCTTGTTCATGGTGAAGCCCTTGCCCGCGGGTGCCGCGGTGCAGGTGATCGCCTGCGCTTCGGCCAGACAGGAGAACGGTCCGAGAGCGGCGGTCTGCCCGTAACCCAGTGCGGTCGCGCCGGTGAGTTGGGTGAACGTGCACCGGTTGACGAGGTCGACTGCCGGGTTGATGCAGGGGTCCAGTGCGCCGTTGGCCGTCATTGTCACGGTGTGCGACCGCTCGCCGTCGCCCCAGCCGCAGAACACCTCGTCGGGATTGCTCGGCCCGCCGCCGGTGGTGATCACGCAGTTGATCATTCGGTTGGGTGAGGTGAAGGCGCATTTGGTGCCGACGCAAAACGGGGGGTCGGCTGCGGCGGGCGGCGCGGCCAGCACACCGGCGACGGCGAACATCGTCGCCGCCGCTGTCAGAGCACCCACCCCGGCCCGCATCTGGCCAATGTTAGCCGAGAGTCGCATTCTGCACCTAAACCCGGTAGCGGGAGTTTGCCAAAACCGCCGCTACCTGGGGCCCAGCCCCCGCACCTCGGCCAGCACGGCCAGCGCGCACAGTGCGGCGACGACGGCCAGGGCCACCCAGTCCCGGCCCCGCGGCCGCGACGGGGCGGCCGAGATCTGCCCGGTGCCGCCGCGGGCGGTGATGGCGTCGCCCATCTCGTCGGCCCGGCGCAGCGCGACGGTGACGCCGGCGGCGAGCATGTCGACGATCTCGCGGCCCCAGCGCTTGCGGCGGCTGCCGTCGGGCAGCACCGGATTCGGCCGCAACCGGCGCGCGGCGTAGAGCAACCGGAACTCGTCGATCATCATCGGGAAGGCCCGCAGCGACAGCGCGAGTGCGACGGCCCAGTCGTCGACAGGAATGCCGATCGCCCGGAACGGGCGGCCGAGTTTGGCGACGGCCGGGGCGACGTCGGCGACGTTGGTGGTCCACGACACCATGGCCCCCCAGCCGAGCAGGACGATCGACAGTGCGGTGAAGCGGAGGAACTTCAGCAGTCCCCCGACTTCGAGGTCCAGCGACCACAGGTGCAGCACCGGGTCACCGCCGCCGAGCGCCGCGGTGATCGCGCCGATGCCGAGCAGGATCCACAGCCAGCGCGGGATCGACGGCAGCGCACCGGCCGGGATGTGCGCAAGCCGCGCCACCACCAGCAGCAGCGTCGCCATCACCGCGATCGGGATCCAGCCGGGATAGAACGCCAGCAGCAGCGACACCGCGAAGACGACGATCATCTTGGTGCCGGCCCACAGTTCGTGGATGACCGAGGTTCCCGGGATCGGCCGCAGCAGCACGACCGGGCGGCGCTGACGGGTCTGCCTCATGACAACACCCCTTTATCGAGGTGCAGGATGCGCGGGCACAGCTGCTCAAGGCCGGCGAAGTCGTGCGAGATCACGACGACGGTCAATCCGGCGTTGCGGCGCAGATCGGTCAACAGGCCGACCAGCCCGCGCTGACTGTCGGCGTCCAGACCGGCCAGAGGTTCGTCGAGGATCAGCGCCTGCGGCCAGCGGGCCAGCAGGCCGGCGATCACCACGCGGCGCATCTGTCCGCCGCTGAGCTGGTCGATGCGGCGCTGCGCCAGTGAGCCGTCCAGACCGACGGTGGCCAGGGCGGCGACCACGCTGGCGGTGTCGTAGGGGGAAAACCCTGCGGCGGAGGCGATTTCGAGGTCCACACGGCTGCGCAGCAGTTGCAGCCGGGCGGCCTGGAAGGCGATCGCCACCTCGCCGACGCAGTCCTGCGCGGGCTTGCCGCGCACCAGGCACGAGCCCGACGTCGGTGCGGTGAGCCCGGCCATGATCCAGGCCAGCGTCGACTTACCCGAACCATTGCCGCCGTGGATGAGCACACCGTCGCCCTCGCCGACGGTGAAGCTGACGTCGCGCAGCGCTGTCTTGGCCCACGGCGTGCCCGCGGCATACTCGTGGCTGACCCGGTCCAGACGCAGCACCGACGTGGTGGCAGCGGTGTGACCGGGGATCGGCACCGGCCCGGTGGCCGCCGGGGCGGCGGCCGGGCTCACCATCACCATGTTGTCGGCGGAGCTGCTGAGGTTGATGGTGCGGTCGGCGATGCGGGCCTCATTGTTGTAGTGCGTGATGTGCACCAGTGCCATCTTGTGGCGGCCTGTGAGTTCGGAGAGCACTCCGAGCAGTGCGTCGCGGCCCCGCTGGTCGACCATGCTGGTGACCTCGTCGGCGATCAGCAGGGCGGGTTGGCGGGCGAGCGCGGCGGCCACGGCGAGCCGCTGCAACTCACCGCCGGACAGTCCCCCGGTGTCGCGTTCCTCCATTCCGCTCAGACCGACCTCGCCGAGCAGTGCGCCGACGTCGGGCCGGGCGGCGGGCGGTAGGCCCCACACCACGTCATCGGCGACGCGTGAACCGAGCACCTGGCTTTCGGGATGCTGCATGACCACCGACGTGCCGCCGATATCGCCCAGTCCGACCGCGCCGGGACGGTCGATGCTTCCCGACGTCGGCGCCCGGCCGGACAGCAGCAGCATCAGCGTGGTCTTGCCGGATCCGTTGGCGCCCACGACGGCGATGTGTTCGCCGGCGTCGATGGTCAGGCTCAACGGGCGCAGTGCGTCGTGGTCGGCACCGGGATAACGGAACCGGGCGTCGGTCAGCCGCACCGGCAACGGCGTCACCGGGCCGTGCTCGTCGGGTGACTCGAGCTTGTGCACATCGGGGATGCCGCGCAGCCGGTCGAGCACCCGCGACAGCGCCCACCAGCCGACCAGGGTGACCAGCATGATGGTGAAGATCGAGTAGCCCATGATGAACACCGGCCAGTACTGCAGTGCGGTGCCGAACATCGCGCGCACGTCCGCGGCGGACTGCCGGAACGGTTCGAACTGCGACATGGCTTTGACGACGCCGTCGACGTTGGCCGTCAGCGCCTCGAAGGTCAGCGTGCGCAACCGCTCCAGGACAAGCAGCGCGGCGATCACCCACAGTCCGTTGATGATCCCGGCGATGATCGCCACCCCGATCACCGTCGCTCCGCCGAGGCGGCGGCGTTTGATGATGCCGGTCATCCCGCCGACGTAGGCGCAGTTGAGCACCACCATGAACCCGCTGATCCCGGCGATCAGGAAGGCGATGGTGCTGGCGGCGAAGGTGGCGGCCAGCAGCACCCGAAGCCGGTAGCGGTAACCGAGTAGGCCCATCGGGACGGTGACCAGCAACGACAGCCCGCCAGCGAACGGGACCACCACCGAGATGATCGCCAGGGCGGCGCTGAGCGCACCCATCACCGACGCCTGCGCCATCTCCACCGGTGACAGTCGCCGGCCGGGGCGCACCGGCACCCCCGGACCGGGTCGCCGCGCCGGTAGCGCGTCCGGTCGCGTCGAGGTCATTTCCCGATTCTGCCAGCAAGAACGGCCCGCACCCGTTCGACCTGCCGGGCGGTCACATCCAGACGGTCGCCTTGTCGTTCTCCATCGGCGTGGCCAGCGGATGTCCCGCCCCGAGCAGGTTGCCAGTGATCGTGGCGCAGATGCGGTTCATCGGGATGTCGAA
>JAPOHV010000141.1 GCA_029979305.1 Mycobacteriaceae bacterium
ACCGAGCGCAAGTTCTGCTCGATCATGGAGGAGCCGACCTACACCGACGGTGACGGCGACCGCTCCAAGGCCACCCGGATGCTGCTCACCAGCGGCAAGATCTACTACGAACTGGAGGCCCGCAAGGCCAAGGACGGCCGCGACGACGTCGCGATCGTCCGGATCGAACAGCTCGCGCCGCTGCCGAAGCGCCGGCTGGCGGCCACCCTCGAGGAGTACCCGAACGTCCGGGAGTACTTCTGGGTCCAGGAGGAGCCGGCCAACCAGGGCGCCTGGCCGACGTTCGGCCTGATGCTGCCGGAGTTGCTGCCCGACAAGCTGACCGGGATCAGGCGGATCTCGCGGCGGGCCATGTCGGCGCCGTCGTCGGGATCCTCGAAGGTGCACGCCGTCGAGCAGCAGGAGATCATCGACGAGGCGTTCGCGCGCTGAACCGCCGAGAGTTTGACGGGCGCTGACGCGCGGGTAGATTCCCCGTTATGGGCGACGGTTTGCGTCACCCGGAGGGGTCGTTATGAAGAACGCACGCAAATCCGCCGCCGCGGCCGCCGCACTGGGCCTGTCACTGCTCGCCTCGCCGGCCGTCGGGGTGGCCGGCGCCGATGCGGCCGAGGACAACACCCCGTCGGTCGCCTCCGCCCCGGCCGGAAGCCGGGCCTCCCAGCCCAGGCGGGCGTCGACCAGAACGCCCGGACCCGCCGCCGCGAAGAGCGCACAGCGCGCCCACAGGCAACCGGTGGCCGCCGCCGTGACCACCCCGGCGACGAACCCCGGGAAACGGGCCGCGGCCAGACGGTCGCTGCGGTCGATCCTGAACAACACCGCGCCGACCCTCAACCCCACCCAGAGCGCGCCCGCCCTCGACGGGGTGGTGCGCGGCGCACTCAACGGCGCCGACGCCGACGGCGACACCCTGCGCTACCGGGTCACCCAGGCCCCGGCCCACGGCCAGGTCGAGGTCGACGCCCAGGGCGGCTTCGTCTATCGCCCGGCGGCGGCGGGGCAACTGGCCGCGACCGACACCTTCGGGGTGGAGGTCAGCGACGCCGGCAGCGGATTCCATGTGCACGGTCCACTCGGCCTGATCAACCTGCTGACGTTCGGACTGGTCGGCACCGCCGGGCACACCACCACCCGCACCGTGACGGTGAGCACCACGCCCGCCGTCGACCCCAACGCCTACATCCTGCCGCTCGCGCCCGGCGTCACCGTGAAATCCCTTCTGACTGTTGGCGACTCACCCTCAGGGGTGAACTACCCGATGGTGGGCAGCCCGGACGGTCTGGGGGTTTTCGACAACAACGACGGCACCTTCACCCTGCTGATGAACCACGAGATCACCGCCGGGGCCGGCGCCGTCCACGCACACGGCGCAACCGGGACCTTCGTATCGAAGTGGATCATCGACAAGACCACCCTGCAGGTGATCGACGGATCAGACCTGATCCAGCAGGTGTTCACCTGGAACTCCGATAACCAGAGTTCGGACCCGGCCGGCAGTGCGGTGGCACTGAGCCGGTTCTGCTCGGGCGATCTGGCCGCCCCGTCGGCGTTCTCCTACGGCGACCTGGGCACCGACGCCCGGATCTTCCTCAACGGCGAGGAGTTCGGCGGCGGGCGCGCACTGGCCACGGTAGCCACCGGCCCGGACGCCGGTAACGCCTACATCCTGGGCAAGTTCAGCACGAGCACCAACGGCTCGGGACTGGCCGGCGCGCCCAGCTACGAGAACCTGCTTGCCAATCCCCTCGCCCAGGAGAAGACCGTCGTCATCGGCAACAACGACGGCGGCAGCGGGATCAACGCCGGCGCGGTGGCGGTGTACGTCGGCACCAAGCAGAGCACCGGGACCGAGGTGGACAAGGCCGGGCTGAGCAACGGCGTCCTGAAGTTCGTCGCCGTGACCGGCAACCCCGCCGAGATCACCGACGCGGCGACGCGATCCACCGGAATCGCCAGTGGCACCCGCTTCTCGCTCAGCAGCATCGCCTCGACCACGTTCTCCAAGCCCGAGGACGGCGCGTGGAACCCGGCCAACCCCAATGAGTACTACTTCGTCACCTCGGATCGGCTCGACCAGGTCGGCGACGGCGTCGGCGGCCAGGTGGGCAACACCCGGCTGTGGCGGCTGACCTTCGACGACATCACCAACCCCGACCTGGGCGGGTCGATCGACCTGCTCATCGACGGCCGCACCGTCGACGGTGCGAAGGTCAACATGCTCGACAACATGGCCATCGACGGCAACGGACGCATCCTCATCCAGGAGGACACCGGCGGCGCCGCGCACAGCGGCAAGATCTGGCAATACGACATCGCGACCGACTCGCTGACCCTGTTGGCCCGGCACGACCCGGCACGTTTCGGCGACAACGGCGTGCCGGCGACCGCCCCGTTCACCATCGACGAGGAGTCCTCCGGGATCGTCGACGCCGCCGACATCCTCGGGCCGGGCTGGTTCCTGCTCACCGTGCAGGCGCACTACCCGCTGGGCGGGGCGCTCGTGGAGGGCGGCCAGCTGCTCGCGCTCTACGACCCCGTGCCCGGATAGCCGGCGGCTAGCTGCCGAACAGCGGGATCAGCGGCTTGCCGTTGGCCAAGTTATTGGTCACGTTCTCCACCGCCTTCGGGCACAGGAACGAGATCGCGGTACCGGTGAACATCGTCGCCGGCCCCAGCGGCCGGCCGATGGCGTCGGACACCTTGGCGGCGATGTCAGCGGTGTTCTGGCCGCGCTCGGCGATGATCGGGCACAGCGACTGGCCGACGGCCACCGCCTTGGCCGGATCGATGCCGGTGATGCCGAGCAGGTCGAGGCTGGACAGGAAGTCGTTGACGTTGTCCGAGTTCTCGGCGTGGGCGGGCGCGGCGTAGACGCCCGCGGCGAACACCCCGCCGGCCAGGCCGGCGGCGAGCAACAACGAACCCGTGGTGCGACGAAGCTTCATGATCTGGAAATCGTAGGGGCGCGCTCGGCCGTTACGGGCCGGAATCCGCACTGTTACCCTCGAACCGACTCGACACCCGTCAACCAGGAGTTTTCATGCAGGGATTCGCCGGCAAAGTTGCAGTGGTGACCGGAGCCGGGTCGGGTATCGGGCAGGCGCTGGCGATCGAGCTGGGCCGGTCGGGCGCCTCGCTGGCGATCAGCGATATCGACACCGACGGACTGAAGGTCACCGAGGACCGGCTGGCCGCGATCGGGGCGAAGGTGAAATCCGACCGGCTCAACGTCACCGAGCGGGAACGCTTCGAGGTGTACGCCGAGGAAGTCCGCAACCACTTCGGCAAGGTAAACCAGATCTACAACAATGCCGGGATCGCCTTCACCGGCGACATCGAGATCACGCCGTTCAAGGACATCGAGCGGGTGATGGACGTGGACTACTGGGGCGTGGTCAACGGCACCAAGGCCTTCCTGCCGCACCTGATCGCCTCCGGAGACGGGCACGTCGTCAACATCTCCAGCGTGTTCGGGCTGTTCGCGGTACCCGGCCAGGCCGCCTACAACTCGGCGAAGTTCGCCGTGCGCGGGTTCACCGAGGCGCTGCGCCAGGAGATGATCCTGGCCAACCATCCGGTCAAGGTGACCACGGTGCACCCCGGCGGCATCAAGACGGCGATCGCCCGCAACGCCACGGCCGCCGAGGGACTCGACCAGGCCGACCTGGCGCACTGGTTCGACAGCAAGATGGCGCGGACCTCACCGGAGCGGGCGGCGCAGATCATCCTGGAGGGCGTCGCCAAGAACAAGGCGCGGGTGCTGGTGGGCACCGACGCGAAGATCCTCGACACCATCGTCCGGGTGACCGGGCCCGGCTACCACCGGCTTCTGGTGGAACTGGCACGGCGGGCGATGCCGCCGACGCACTGATGCCTCATCGGCCCAGCGGGTTGGCGGCCAGCCAGTCCTCGGCCACCGCGCGCGGGTCGGCACCGGCTTCGACCCGCTTGAGCATGGCCACCAGGGACGCGGTGTCCAGCACGCCGGCCAGTTCGTTGATGGCCCGCAGCTGCATCTTGCCCAGTTCGTTGCGCCGGTAGAGCGCGACGACGTTCTGGGCCGGAATGAGCGCGGGCTTGCGGTCGACCAGCACGACGACATTGTCGGGCACCGCGGTCGACGCGGTGGTGGTCCAGGCCGCCGTCACCGACCCGGCGCGCAGCGCGCCGAACAGCATTGCCGCCGTGCCGAATTCACGCGGCGGGCCGAGCGTGCACTCCCCCACCGAACCGGGCGGGTTGGTGCCGGTGGGGGCACCCACGCGCACCGCCGGACAGTTGCGCACCAGCGCCGCCAGGTCGCGGCTGCCCCAGGAGGCGGCGGTCTTGTCGGTCACGGCCAGCGCCGGCTTGTCCTCGGCGGCCACCGCGTAGTCGCCGGCGGCCAGCCCCTCGGGCAGCGCGCCCACCATCGCGCGGTAGACCTGCTCGGCGGACCGGGCCGTCGATCCCGGCGCGAACCGCGCCAGCAGCCGGCCGGTGAACCCGGCCGTCACACCGACCTTTCCGGCGTCGAGTGCCGCGAGTGGATCCCCGGAGACCTCGACGGTGGCGGCCGTCCCGTAGTAGCGCAGCCCGGCGGCGTAGATGTTGGCCAGCAGGGTGCCGGCCGGATCGGGCGGGGCCCCGACGGTCAGCGACGGACCCGGGGTCGGGTGGCTGCAGGCCACCGCGAGCACCGCCAGCACGCACAGCAGCAGCCGCGGCGCCATCGGCGTCGGCTCAGACCTTGGAGGCTGCGGCCACCGCGGCGGCGACGGCCGGGCCCACCCGGGGATCCAGCGGGCTGGGCACGATGTAGTCGGCGGCGAGATCGTCGCCCACCACCGAGAAGATCGCCTGCGCCGCGGCCACTTTCATCTCCTCGGTGATCCGGTGGGCCCCGGCGTCCAGCGCTCCCCGGAACACCCCGGGGAAGGCCAGCACATTGTTGATCTGGTTGGGGAAGTCACTGCGCCCGGTGGCGACGATCGCGGCGTATCGCTTGGCCACCTCGGGGTGGATCTCCGGGTCGGGGTTGGAGCAGGCGAACACGATGCTGTTCGGCTCCATGGAGGCGATCGCCTCCTCGGGCACCTTTCCGGCCGACACCCCGAGGAACACGTCGGCGCCGTTGAGCGCCTCGGCCGGCCCGCCGGTGAGCCCGCGCGGATTGGTGCGGGCGGCCAGGTCGGCCTTGACGGCGTTGAGATCGCCGCGGCCGCTGTGCACGATGCCGCGCGAGTCGAGCACGGTGATGTCACTGAGACCGGACTCCAGCAGGATGTTCGCGCACGCCACCCCGGCCGCACCGGCGCCGGAGATGACCATCTTCAGCGAGCTCATATCCCGCCCCAGATGGGCAGTGGCACCCAGCAGGGCGGCCAGCACGACGATCGCGGTGCCGTGCTGGTCGTCGTGCATGACCGGGCAGTCCAGCGCCTCGATCACCCGGCGCTCGATCTCGAAGCAGCGCGGCGCGGAGATGTCCTCGAGGTTGACCGCGCCGAACGTCGGGCGCAGCTTGATCAGCAGGTCGACGATCTCGTCGGGGTCCTTGGTGTCCAGCACGATCGGAATGGAGTCCAGGCCGGCGAAGGTCTTGAACAGCGCCGACTTGCCCTCCATCACCGGCAACGAAGCCGCCGGACCGATGTCGCCGAGTCCCAGCACCGCACTGCCGTCGCTGACGACGGCCACCAGCCGATGCGCCCAGGTGTAACGGTCGGCCATGGCGGGGTCCGCGGCGATCGCCCGGCAGACCCGGGCCACCCCGGGGGTGTAGGCGATGGACAGCGCGCGTTGGGTGTCCAGCGGCGCTTTCAGTTCGACGGAGAGCTTGCCGCCCTCGTGGGCGGCGAAGATCTCCTCGTCGGAGATGACCAGATGGGGGGCAGGCACCGTTTCGGACACTGCGTCAGGGTACTCGACGGCCCGGGCGTCTCACGCGCGCACGAATAGAAAGGCCCAGCTAGCGCCGCCGGCGCGTAGCATCCTCCATGCGACTGGTGAGGAGGTTGGTGTCATGGCGTCGTTCCGGCCACGGCCCCCGACACTGCTGGGTGCCAACCGCGGCCGCCAGCAGGACTTCGACGTCACCCGCATACCGCTGCCGGTCACCGAGGCGGTGGTCGACTGCGCGGTCTACGTCGACGGCGCCCGGCTGCCGGGCAAGTACACCCCGGCTGCTGCCCTCGAGCGAGTCCGCGACGTGGAACGCTCCGGGCAGGTCGGGTTCGTCTGGATCGGGCTGCACGAACCGGATCAGCGGCAGATGCAGGCGATGGCCGACCTGTTCGGATTGCACCCGCTGGCCGTCGAGGATGCGGTGCACGCCCACCAGCGGCCGAAGGCGGAACGCTACGACGACACCCTTTTCATGGTGCTCAAGACCGTCAAGTACATCCCGCACGAGACGGTCGCGCTGGCCCGCGAGATCGTCGAGACCGGCGAGATCATGGTGTTCGTCGGATCGGATTTCGTCATCACCGTCCGCCACGGCGACCACACCGGACTGGCCGACGTCCGGCACTGGCTCGAAGCCGAACCGGAGCAACTCCGACTCGGTCCGCCGGCGGTGATGCATGCGGTGGCCGACCATGTCGTCGACAGCTACCGCGCCGTCACCGCCGCGATGGAGGCCGACGTCGACGCCGTCGAGGAGTCGACGTTCTCGCCGAGCACCGGCATCGACATCGAGCCGATCTATCTGCTCAAGCGCGAGGTCGTCGAACTCAAGCGGGCGGTGACCCCACTCACCGACGATCTGGAGTGGCTGATCAAGGACAACAGCGACCTGTTGTGCAAGGAGGTGCGCCGCCAGATGCGTGACGTGCTGGACCACCAGATCGTCGCCGCCGAGGAGATCGCCGAGTACGACGAGATGCTGTCCTCACTGGTGCACGCGGCGCTGGCCAAGGTGGGCATGCAGGAGAACCAGGACATGCGCAAGATCTCGGCGTGGGCGGCGATGGCGGCGGTGCCCACCGCCATCGCCGGGATCTACGGGATGAACTTCGAGAACATGCCCGAGTTGTCGTGGCGGTGGGGGTATCCCGCGGTCCTGGGGTTGATCTTCACGATCTGCTTTTTCCTGTATCGGACCTTCCGTCGCAATCACTGGCTGTAGTCAGACACCCGGCGCCGAAGCCCGCCGCCCCGGATCCAGCACGTCCACCCCATCGTCCACCCATGCCTGCCGCATCGCCCCCGCACCCTTGAGCCGCACCCAGGCCGCCTCGGTCTGGGTGACCGGCACCGCGGACAGGAAC
>JAPOHV010000023.1 GCA_029979305.1 Mycobacteriaceae bacterium
CGGTGACCACCCCGAGGGTGCCCTCACTGCCGACGAAAAGCTTGGTCAGGCTCAGCCCGGCGACGTCCTTCAGGCGCGGCCCGCCCAGGCGCACCGCGGTGCCGTCGGCCAGCACCCCCTGCAGCCCCAGCACGTAGTCGGTGGTGACGCCGTACTTCACGCAGCACAGCCCGCCGGCGTTGGTGGCGATGTTGCCGCCGATGCTGCAGATCTCGTAGGACGACGGGTCCGGCGGGTACCACAGCCCGTATTCGGCGACCGCCTTCTTCACCTCGGCGTTGAGCAGACCCGGCTGCACGACGGCGGTGCGGGTGACCGGGTCGACGGTGATCGCACGCATCTTCTCTGTCGTCAGCACGATGCCGCCGTCGACGGCGGTCGCCCCGCCCGAGAGCCCGGTGCCCGCGCCCCGCGGCACCACCGGAACGCGGTGGGCGCTGGCCCACCGCAGAACCGCCTGCACCTCTTCGGTTTTCGTCGGCCGTACTACCGCCAGCGGGATCCCCGCGGCCGGATCCAGCGCCCGGTCGTGGCGGTAGGAGCCCAGAATGTCGGGGTCGGTGACGAGCACGCCCTCGCCGAGTTCGGCGGCCAGCCCCGACAGGTCCGTCATGCGATCAGTCTAGGGGCCGACGGTGGGCACCCCGTCCAGCTCCCGCAGCGCGGGAAGCCACGGGCACACCAGCGCGACCACCAGGATCGGCGTGGCCAGCGCCACGAACGCCACCCGCAGCCCGAAGGCGGCGATCAGCGGGCCGGCCAGCATGAAGCCCACCGGCCCCGAGGCGTAGGCCATCGACGTCATCACCCCGACGACCCGGCCGCGAAGGCTCTCCGGGGTCAGGGTCAGCATCACCGAGTTGTAGATCGGCCCGATGGGGCCGTACACCAGGCCGATGACGGCGGCCAGCACCAGGATCACCGGCAGCGGCGGCAGCATCGCGATCACCAGGATCGCCACCCCGTAGGTGAGCACCGCGGTGAGCACGGTCGCGCGCTTGCTCACGATGCGCGACAGCACCGACCAGCTCAGCGCGCCGACCAGCCCGCCGATCGACAGCGCCATCAGCACCCAGCCCAGCTGGGCGGGCTCATTGCGGTCGGAGAAGTACTTCGGGAACAGCACGCTCTCCATCGGCAGGTACAGCCCGATCAGCGCCAGGTCGATCAGGCCCAGCGTGCGCAGCACCCGGTTGCTCCAGACGAACCGCAGGCCCTCCATGACCCCGGTCAGCACGCTCTCGGGCCGCTGGTCGGGGTCCGGCTGGTCCGCTCCCTGCAGCCTCAGCACGGCCATCGTCAGGATCGAGCAACCGAACGCCGCCGCGGTGACCCACATGGTGTTCACTCCGCCGATGGTGGCGATCAGCACGCCGCCGATACCGGGGCCGGTCAGGTAGCCGAGGTTGAACCCGGCCTCGTAGAGGCTGTTGGCCTGGTCGATGGTCCAACCCGCGCGCTGTGCCGCCTCGGGCAGCATCGACCGTCGCGCCGTGAGGCCGGCCGGGTCGAAGAACGCGCCGAACGCCGCCAGCGCGGAGAGCACGACGATGTTGAGTGCGTCCATGCCGACGGTGTGGGCCAGTATCGGGATGGCCGCCAGCGAGACCCCCGACATCGCGTCGGCGAGCATGGCGACCCGGCGGCGCCCGAGGAAATCGACTGCGCTGCCGGATATCAGGGTCGCCAGCAGCAGCGGCAGCGTTGCCGCGCCGGCCACTACCGACGCGTCCGTCGCGCTGCCGGTGCGCTGCAGCACCAGCCAGGGGAAGGCGACCATCGAGATGCCGTTGGCCGCGGCGGCCAGGAACGCTGAGGTGAGAATCAGCAGCACCGGGCCGCGGGAGGTGGTCATTGCAGGCAGCATAGATTCGTGACGCCCCGATCCCACCCCCGAACCGGCCGGGAGTTTGATTCCCCGGTTCCGCCCGGGACCGGCTGGCCGGGCGACCCGGCCGACGCCGCCACACCGGTGGCCCGCGACCCCGCCGCCGTCGTGCGACTGGCCGCCGCCGTGACGGATCTGCGCACCCTCGACGCCGAGGTCAGCGTGTGCCGGGCCTGTCCGCGGCTGGTGGCCTGGCGGGAGGAGACCGCGATGGTCAAGCGCCGCTCGTTCGCCGAACAGCCGTACTGGGGGCGGCCGATCGCCGGCTGGGGGGCGACGCGGCCCCGCATCCTGGTGCTCGGCCTGGCACCGGCGGCTCACGGCGGCAACCGCACCGGCCGGGTCTTCACCGGCGACCGGTCCGGCGACCAGCTGTTCGCCGCGCTGCATCGGGCCGGCCTGGTGAACTCGCCGACCAGCAGCGACGCGGGTGACGGATTGGCCACCAAGCACATTCGCGTCGTCGCCGCGGTGCGGTGCGCCCCGCCCGCCAACGCCCCGACGCCCGGCGAGCGGGCTGCGTGCGAGCCCTGGCTGAACGCCGAGTGGCGGCTGATCGCACCGCAGGTCCGGGTGATCGTGGCGCTCGGCGGGTTCGCCTGGCAGGCGGCGCTGCGGCTGCTGGACGGCGAAATCCCTGTCCCGAAGCCGAAATTCGGGCATGGCGCGCTGGTGGAGCTTCCCTCCGGGGTGGCTCTGCTGGGCTGTTTCCATCCCAGTCAGCAGAACATGTTCACCGGCCGGCTCACCCCGGCGATGCTCGATGAGGTGTTCGCCGCCGCGGCCGGGCAGGCCGGGCTGCGCCGCGGCCGGTGACGCGGGAGGCCGCTGTCACTCGGGCGTGAGTCGCACGACCGGGATCGGCCGGCTCGTCCGCTGCTGATAACCCTCGTACCGATCGGCGTTGTTGGCGTTGACGATTCGCCACAGCCGGGTGTAGTCGGGATCGTCGGGTAGCACGGGGACAGCGTTGGCGGCGAAGCCGCGCCGGCCCACCTGGACCCGCACGGCGGGCCGGGCCTTGAGATTGTGGTACCAGCCCGGCGCGCGGTCACCGCCCCCGTTGGACGCCACCACCAGATAGTCGTCTCCGTCGCGGGCGTACGACAGCGTGTTGATCCGCGCCAGTCCGGTCTTTGCGCCGACCGTGTGCAGCAGCAGACTGTTCGGAGCCCCCGGGATCCGGTGTCCGACAAGGCCGTTGGTGCGTTGGTAGAGCGTGTCGTGCACGCGGACGAACACCGAGAGCGCCTTGTCGGCGAGTGCGCTCACGGCAGTACCGCCAGGGCGTCGCGCAGGATGCGTCCGGTCGCCTCCCGATCGGGATCCCGCCGGATCAGCATCCCCTTGACGAATGCCACCCGGTCGCCGTCGCGGCGCGGAATCACGTGCAGGTGGATGTGGAACACCGACTGGAACGCCGACTTGCCGTCGTTGATCGCGATGTTGTTTCCGGTCGCCGCCAGCGCGGACGCCCGGGTCGCCCGGGCGATCCGCTGTCCGACGGACAGCATCGCGGCCAGTGCGGAGCCGGGGGTGTCGGTGAGGTCGACGCTGTGCGCCTTGGGGATCACCAGGGTGTGCCCCCGGGTGAACGGGCGGATGTCGAGGAAGCCGAGAACCTCGTCGTCCTCGTACACCCGCACGGCCGGAGCCGTCCCGGCGACGATCTCGCAGAACACACAGGACATCGGACCACCGTAGCCGTCGACCGGAACGCCCAGCGGCTACTCTGCGGTGCGTGGACGCCACCGACCTCGCCTTCGCGGGCGCCGCCGAACAGGCCCGGATGCTCGCCGCCGGCGCGATCACCGCGCCCGCCCTGGTGGAGCGTTATCTCGACCGCATCGGGCGGGTGGACCGCGAACTGCGCAGCTACCGCGTGGTGATGGCCGACAGCGCCCGCCGCGAGGCCGCCGCCGCCCAGGAACGACTCGACGCGGGGGAACGGCTGCCGCTGCTGGGTGTGCCCATCGCGATCAAGGACGACGTCGACGTCGCCGGCGAGTTCACCTGTTTCGGCAGCAGCGCCTACGATCTGGCCGCCACCATTGACGGCGAGGTGGTGCGCCGGCTGCGCGCGGCGGGCGCGGTGATCCTGGGCAAGACCGCGGTCCCGGAGATGATGTTGTGGCCGTTCACCGAAACAGTGGCCTTCGGGGCCACCCACAACCCGTGGGACCTGGCCTACGCCCCGGGCGGCAGCAGCGGCGGCAGCGCAGCCGCGGTGGCCGCCGGCCTGGCGCCGATGGCGCTGGGTTCTGACGGGGCCGGTTCGATCCGGATCCCGGCCACCTGGTGCGGACTGTTCGGGCTCAAGCCGCAGCGCGGCCGGGTGCCCATCGGCCCGCACGAGGATGCCTGGTGCGGGCTGAGCGTCAACGGCCCGCTGACCCGCACGGTCGAGGATGCCGCGCTGTTTCTCGACGCCACGTACACCGGCAAGGCCCCCCGAGGCGGGTTCGTCAAAGCCGCGGCGAGGAAGCCCGGCCGATTGCGAATCGCCTTGAGCACCAAGCTTCCCCCGACCATGGTGGCGAAGGTGGGGCGCGCTCAGCAGCGCGCGCTGGACGGGGTGGAATCGCTGCTGCGCGACCTGGGCCACGAGGTGCTGTGGCACGACCCCGACTATCCGGCCTGGGCGATGTACGGCCATGTGCTGCCCCGGATGTGGCGCGGGGTCTACGAGGACGTACAGAAGCTGCCGCACCCGGAGCGCCTCGAACCGCGCACGCGCGCCCTCGCCCGGCTCGGCAGTCTGATCTCGGAGAGCCGGATCGCCCGGGTGCGCGAGGCCGAACCGGCGCTGGCCGCCCGGGTGCAGTCGGTGTTCGACGACTTCGACGTGCTCATCACCCCGGGCACCGCCACCGGCCCGTCGCGCATCGGGCAGTACCAGCACCGCGGCGGGATCGGCACCCTGATGCGGGTGGCGTCGCGGGTGCCGTTCAACGCGATCTTCAACGCCACCGGCCAGCCGGCGGCCGTGGTGCCGTGGTTCCTGGAGGGCGAAAGCCTGCCGACGTCGGTCCAGCTCGTCGGCCGGCCGTCCGACGAGGCGACGCTGCTGTCGCTGAGCGCCCAGATCGAGTCGGCTCGACCGTGGGCGGACCGGCGACCCCCGGTGTCGTGACCGTCGACGTCGAGTCGACCGGACTGCTGGACGGTCTGACCGGAGAGGTCAGGGCCGAGCGCGCCGAGCTGGTCGCCTGGTTGCTGGACCAGGGGATCGGTGTCGAGGAGATCAGGCAGTCCTTCGCGCCGATGTTGCTTCCCGCCCGCCGCGCCCTCGGCGATGACGGGTCCTATGTCTCGGCCCGACAGATCAGCGACGAGGTCGGTCTGGACCTGGAGTTGTTGATCCGGTTCCAGCGGGCCAGCGGCCTGCCCCACGTCGAGGACCCCGACGAGCCGGTCTTCATGCGGTCTGACGGCGAAACCGCCCGCCACATCAAAAGTTTCCTCGACCTCGGCATCGACCCCGACCGGTTGCTCACCGTGGTAAGGGTGCTGGCCGACGGTCTGGCCCACGCCGCCGAGGAGATGCGCTCGGCGGCGCTCGGAGCAGTGTTGCACCCCGGCGTCAGTGAGTTGGAGATCGCCCAGGCTTCGCAGGCACTCGGGTCGCTCGCCGCTCCGCTGCTGGGTCCGATGATCCAGGACATGCTGCTGCTGCAGTTGCGCCATGCGGTGCAGACCGAAGCCGTCAGCGCCAGCGAGCGCGCCGAGGGGGTGCCGCTGCCGGGAGCCCGCATGGTGGCCGCGGGGTTCGCCGACCTCGTCGGGTTCACCCGACTCGGCGAGGAACTGCCGCCCGCGAACCTCGAGCAGCTGGCCAACCGGCTGGCAGAACTGGCCCGGGACGTGGCGGTCGGGCCGGTCAGGTTCATCAAGACCATCGGCGACGCCGTGATGTTCGTGTCCACCGACACCGCCGCACTGCTCGACGCTGCGCTCGCGCTCATCGAGTCCGCGGCAGCCGACGCGACGCTGCCCCGGCTGCGGGTGGGGATCGGCTACGGATCCGCGGTGAGCCGGGCCGGCGACTGGTTCGGCAGTCCGGTGAATCTGGCCAGCCGGGTCACCGCGGTAGCCCGGCCCGGAGCGGTACTGGTGTCGGAATCAGCCCGCGACCAGATCGGCGACGACAGCCGCTTCCGCTGGTCGTTCGCGGGCGTCAAATCGCTGAAGAACATCAGCTCTGAGGTCAGGCTGTTCCGGGCGCGGCGAGCCGGGAATCTCGAGAGGGCCTGAAACCTCAGCGCTTACGCAGCACGGCCATGCCACCGGCGACCAGCGCAGCGACCAGCAGCACCACCGCCCAGCCCGGGCTGACCAGCCACCACACCAGCCCGGCCGCGATGAGGATGGGCGACACCGCGAACAGCGCCATTCCCGGATGCTGACGAACGACGTCGCGGGCGGCCCTGGCGCGCTGCGGGTCGAGCTCTTTTCCTGCCATCCGCCCATTATCAGCGTGGCGAGTGTCAGGGTCAGCCACTTCGCCGACCGTCCTTGGTTCACCCGCAGCGAAAAGCCTTGGCCATCCCATGCAACACTGTAATCATGTAATTATGAAGCACACGATGCAGCCGAAGCGCCCCGGCCGATCCGGCGGATGGCAGCAGGCCGACCAGCCCGACGCCGGAGACGCCGCCGAATGGTTCGCCGGCCGCCTGCCGGAGGACTGGTTCACCGGTGACCCCACCGTGATCGTCGACCGCGAGGAGATCACCGTCATCGGACGGCTGCCCGCCGCCGGCGAGGACGAGACGCCGGCGCGTGCCGCCGGCCGTGCCTCCCGGTTCCGCGAGGACACCCGCGGCGAACGGATGCGCATCGCCGAGGAAGCCCAGGACAAATACGTCCGCAAAGTGTCCTGGGGCGTCGAGGTCGGCGGCGCCGATACGCCGACCCGCATCCTGTTCACCCACATCGCAGTTCCGGTGATGACGCGGCTGCGCCAGCCCGAGCGTCGGGTGCTCGACACCCTGGTCGACGCCGGTGTGGCCCGGTCGCGATCCGACGCGCTGGCCTGGTGCGTGCGACTGGTCGGCGAACACGCCGACGAATGGCTGGGCAAGCTGCGCGAGGCGATGGCCGAGGTCGACGACCTTCGCGCCGAGGGGCCGGGGCTCTAACGGCGAACCATCTCCCAGTACGCCCCGCGGCGGCCGATCAGCTCCGCGTGCGTGCCCCGCTCGACGATCCGGCCGTGGTCGACCACCACGATCAGGTCGGCGTCGCGGATGGTCGAAAGCCGGTGGGCGATGATGAAACTCGTCCGCCCCCTGCGCAGTTCGGCCATCGCCTGCGCAACCAGCAGTTCGGTGCGGGTGTCCACCGAGCTGGTCGCCTCGTCGAGGATCAGGATCTGCGGGTTCGCCAGGAAGGCCCGCGCGATGGTGATCAACTGCTTCTCGCCGGCGCTGATATTGCCGCCGTCGTCGCTGACCCAGGTTGCGTATCCGTCGGGCAGGGCGCGGACGAACGGGTCCACGCGGGCAGCCCGTGCGGCGGCGACGATCTCGTCCTCGCCCGCCCCCGGCCTGCCGTAGGCGATGTTCTCGGCGATGGTCCCGCCGAACAGCCAGGCGTCCTGCAGCACCATCCCGACCCGCGACCGCAACGATTCGCGGCTGACCGTCCGGATGTCCACCCCATCGACCAGGACCCGTCCGGAGTCCACGTCGTAGAACCTCATCAACAGGTTCACCAGTGTCGTCTTTCCGGCGCCGGTGTGCCCGACGATGGCTACCGTCGTGCCCGGTTCGGCAACCAGTGACACGCCTTCGATCACCGGCGTGCCGGGACGGTAGCCGAAATGGACGTCCTCGAACTCCACTCGGCCCGGGCCGGCCTCCAGTTCGGTTGCCACCGAGGGGGTTTCCTCCGGCTCGTCGAGGAAGTCGAAGACCCGCTCGGCACTCGCCGTCCCCGACTGCAGGGTGTTGTACATCCCGGCCAGTTGGGTCAGCGGCTGATTGAACTGCCGGACGTACTGGATGAAGGCCTGCACTCCGCCGATGGTGATCCTGCCGGTGGCCACCTGGTAGCCGCCCAGCACCGCGACGGCCACGTAGCCGAGGTTGCCGACGATCATGCTGGCCGGCGAGAGCAGACCGGAGAAGAACTGCGCGCCGAATCCGGCGTTGTGGACGTCGTCGTTCAGGCGGGCGAAGGTCCGTTCCGCAGCGGCGCGGTGACCGAAGGTACGCACCACGGTGAAGCCCGAGTAGGTCTCCTCGATGTGCGCGTTGAGCCGACCGGTGTTCGACCACTGCGCCACGAACAGCGTTCGCGAGCGCCGGGTGATCGCGCGGATCGCCCACAGCGACAACGGGACGATGGCCACGGTCACCAGGGTCAGCAGCGGCGACAGCACGAGCATCATCACCAGCACCGCGACGACGGTGAGCACCGCGGTGAGCAACTGGCTGATCGTCAGCGACAGCGACGTCTGGATGTTGTCGACGTCGTTGGTCACCCGGCTGAGCAATTCGCCGCGCTGCCGGGAGTCGAAGTAGGCCAGCGGGAGCCGGTGGATCTTGGACTCCACCTCGCCGCGCAGTTTGGTGACGGTGCGCTGAACGATCGTGTTCAGCAGCCGGGCCTGACCCCAGATCAGCAGGGCAGCAAGCAGATACAGCCCCAGAGCCAGCGCAAGGGTGCGGCCGACTGCGGCGAAGTCCACCCCCTGCCCGGGTATCACGTCCATCCCCGACAGCAGGTCGGCGAACCGGCCGTCCCCGCGCGCCCGCGCCTCGGAGATCGCCTGGGCCCTGGAGATCCCGGCCGGAAGCCGCCGGCCGATCACCCCGTTGAACAGCAGGTCGGTGGCATGGCCCAGGACACGGGGGCCGATCACCGACAACGCGATACCGGCCACCGACATCGCCAGCACCGCCACCACCGGCCCGCGCTGCGGTGCCAGTCGTCGCAGCAACCGAAGGACGGAACCCCGGAAGTCCCGCGGGCGGGCGTGCGCCGGATCGGCCAGCATCGCCCGCACCCCGGCCCGCATCGGCGGCGGGGCCGTCATGACGTCCCCACCCCGAGCGACTGCGAATCGGCGAACTGGGCATAGGCGGGGCACTCGTCGAGCAGTGCCGCGTGGGTGCCGACCCCCACTATCCGGCCGGCGTCCAGCACAACGATCTGGTCGGCATCGGCGATCGTCGAAATACGCTGGGCGACAATGACAACCGTCGACTCGGACGCGGCCGCGCGCAGCGCGGAGCGCACCCGCGCGTCGGTCTGGACATCCAGGGCGGAGAATGCGTCGTCGAACAGGTAGATCGCCGGGCGGCGGATCATCGCCCGGGCGATCGCCAACCGCTGCCGCTGGCCGCCGGAGAAGTTGCTACCGCCCTGCGCCACCGGCATCGCCAGACCGTCGGGATGGGCCCTAACGAAGTCGTCTGCCGCTGCCATCCGCAGCGCCGCCCACATCTCGTCCTCGGTGGCGTCGGCCTTGCCGAAGCGCAGGTTGTCGGCGACGGTGCCGGAGAACAGATAGCCGCGCTGCGGCACCAGTCCGATCGACGACCACAACCGCTCGGTGGCGTAGTCGCGCACGTCGATACCGTCCACCCGCACCGATCCCGCCGTCGCGTCGTACAGCCGGCAGATCAGCGAGATCAGAGTGGATTTCCCAGCCCCGGTGCCGCCGACGACAGCCGTCGTCGTCCCGGCCGAAGCTGTGAAGCTCACCCCTTGCAGCACAGCGCGTTCGGCACCCGGATAGCGATACGTCACATCGTCGAGGTGCACCTCCCCGCGCACACCGCCTGCCGGTTGCATCGGCGCCGGCGGGTCGGCCAGGCCCGCCGGCGTCTGGAGCACCTCGGAGATCCGGTCCGCGCACACCGACGCCCGCGGCAGCATCACCAGGATCAGCGTGGCCATCAGCACGGCCATCAGGATCTGCATGAAGTAGGACAGGAACGCGATCAGCGAACCGACCTGCATGGTGCCGGCGTCGATGCGCAGGCCGCCGAACCAGATCAGCGCGACGCTGGAGATGTTGACGGTCAGGGTGGTCACCGGCAGCATCAGCGCCTGCCAGCGGCCGGCGGTCAGGGCGGCATCCGACACCGCCCGGCTGGCCGCCTCGAAGCGCTGTTGCTCGAACCGCTCGCGCGCGAACGCCCGAACCACCCGGATGCCGGAGAGTTGCTCGCGCAGCACCCGGTTGATCCCGTCGACCAGCCGTTGCATGCTGCGGAACACCGGCAGCATCCGCGACACGATCAGATAGTTCGCCACCGCCAGCACCGGCACGCTCACCAGCAGCAGCCAGGACAACCCGGCGTCCTGGCGAATCGCCATCACGATCCCGCCGGCGCACATGATCGGTGCCGTCACCAGGACGGTCGCTGTCATCTGGACCAGGGTCTGGATCTGGCCGACGTCGTTGGTGGTGCGGGTCAGCAGCGACGGCGCGGAGAACCGGGCGGTCTCGGTCTCGGAGAAACCGAGGACATGGCTGAACATCGCCGCGCGCAGGTCCCGGCCGAACCCCATCCCGGCGCGCGATCCGAAGTAGACCGCCCCCACCGCGCAGGCCCCCTGCAGCGCCGTCACCGCCAGCATTTCCAGACCCAGCCGGGCGATCAGCGCGGTGTTCCCGGTGGCGACGCCGTCGTCGATGATCGCCGCGTTGACCCCCGGCAGGTACAGCGACGCCAGCGCACTCAGCGTCTGCAGCACCATCACCATGACCACCAGCCCCCGGTACGGCCGGATGTACCGCCGCACCAGCGCCAGGAGCATTTCGTTACTGTCCCACACCCGCGCGGAGTGGCAAACAGCCTGTTCAGCCGGTGTGTCGGCGGCCGGACGAGCCGCTGCCGCTACAGTGCATGCTGTGACGAGTCAGCTGGTCGGAAAGACGGCGGTGCGGGCGATCGCGGTCGGGCTGGCCGCCGCGACGGCGATGGCCGGGCTCCCGGCGTGCTCGAAATCCGGTGACGCCGACCAGCCCCAATCGCAGCAGCAACAGCCGGAATCCGGTTCGCCGGCCGCCGGGGGCGGCAAGCACGGGATGATGTTCCCCGAATGCGGCGGTGTGAGCGATCAGGCGCTGGCCGAGCAGACCAGGGTCACCGGACTGGTGAAGACCGCGGTCAACTCCGTCGGGTGCCAGTGGCTGGCCGGCGGCGGGATCCTGGGGCCGCACTTCTCCTTCACCTGGTACCGGGGCAGCCCGATCGGCCGCGAGCGCAAGACCGAGGAACTGTCCCGGACCAGCGTCGAGGACGTCTCGATCGAGGGCCGCAACGGTTGGGTGGCGGTGGGCACCGACCCGATGCTCGGCGACAACCTCTGTGAGATCGCGGTCAGCGTCAGCGACGACGACTTCATCGAGTGGTCGATCAGCTTCGCCCAGAAGCCCTACCCGCCGCCCTGCGACGTGGCCAAGGAACTCACCCGCCAGGCGATTGTGAACGCCAAGTGAGCACGCCGATCCGTCGCCGAGTGACCGCCGCCGTGGTGGCCGCGCTGCTGACCCCGGCCCTGCTGGCCGGCTGCGCCAAGACCGTCGGTGGCACGGCGATGAAGGCCGGAACAGGGGTGGCGCGGGGTGAGAACTCCGCCGACAAGTACCCCAACCTGCTCAAGGAATGCGACGTGCTGACCGCCGACGTGCTCGCCAAGACCGTGGGCGCCGACCCACTGGACATCCAGAGCCCCTTCGTCGGCGCGGTCTGCCGCTGGCAGGCCCTCAACCCCGCCGGTCTGATCGACATCACCCGGTTCTGGTACGAGCAGGGCAGTCTGGACAACGAGCGCAAGGTCGCCGACTTCCTGCAGTACAAGACCGAGAACCGGGCCATCAACGGCATCGCGTCGATCGTCATGCGGGCCAACGATCCCAACGGGGCCTGCGGGGTGGCCAGCGACGCCGCCGGCGTCGTCGG
Organism: Mycobacteriaceae bacterium; assembly: GCA_029979305.1. Lineage (GTDB taxonomy): Bacteria > Actinomycetota > Actinomycetes > Mycobacteriales > Mycobacteriaceae > Mycobacterium. Next base: position 11,812 of record JAPOHV010000023.1, read on the forward strand.
CTGGTGGATCAATCCGCAGGCTCCGGGTATCGACGCCTGCGCTCAGGCCATCAGACTGATGGAACTGACGCTGGCGACCAACAGCTGACGGCTACCCCCGCACCGCCTCCAGCAGCGCTTCGGCGGTCGCGTCGGAGGACGCCGGATTCTGGCCGGTGATCAGCAGCCCGTCGCGTTCGACGTGGCCGTGCCAGTCCTCGGCTCGCCGATAGTCGCCACCGTTGCTGCGCAGCATCTCCTCGACCAGGAACGGAACCACGTCGGTCAGCCCGACCCCGGCCTCCTCGGTGTTGCTGAAGCCGGTAACCCGCTTGCCGCGCACCAAGGGTGCGCCCGCAGAGTCCTTCACGTGGCGCAGCACCGCCGGTGCATGGCAGACCGCGGCCACCGGTTTACCCATCCCGACAGCGCGCTCGATCAGCCCGATCGAGTCGGCGTCCTCGGCCAGATCCCAGAGCGGCCCGTGACCGCCCGGGTAGAACACCGCGTCGAAGTCGGCGATGTCGACACCCGACAGCGGGACGGTCGCGGCCAGCGCGGCCCGAGCGTCGTCGTCGGCCCCGAAACGCCGGGTGGCCGACGTCTGGGCGTCGTCCGCCTGGCTCTTCGGGTCGACGGGTGGCTGCCCGCCCTTGGGCGAGGCCAGGGTCAGCTCGGCCCCGGCGTCTTTGAGGACGTAATAGGGGGAGGCGAACTCCTCGAGCCAGAAGCCGGTGGGGCGGCCGGTGTCACCGAGCCGGTCGTGTGAGGTCAGGACCATCAGAATCCTCATATCCGCTCGCCTTCCCTCACTCCGGGGCCAGTTCATTCATGGGCGGGAACAACGCGCGCACGGGTCTGACCCATTCGGCGAGCCGGTCGGCGGCATCGGAGTTCACCCCGCCGCAGGCCAGCCCCGACAGCGAGAAGCGCACCGTCCCGTCCTCGGCGACCGTCGCGGCGAAACCGGTGCCGCCGGTGCAGCCCTGTGCGGGTTCGGCCACAACCAGCCCGCTCACCGCGGGAAACCCAGCTGAAACCGCGTCCCAGGCGGCCGGGCTCACCAGAGCGGTCCGGTCGGCCAGCACATCGCCGTAGCTGTCGACGACGATTCTCGCCCGCGATCGGTCGAACACCAGCTTGAAGCTGCGGTGGAACGGCGGCGGAACCGACGAGTCATGGAACTCGTAGGTCACTGTCGCCGCGGGGGGCAGATCCGCTTCTCCCATCGCCGTCGACATTACCGACGGTCGGGTCGGCGTTCAGCCGAACAGTCGACGGGTCGGGGCCGCCGGGGGACACTGGTCCGATGGCCTCCGCTTCCAGCGCCTGGCCGGATGTTCCGGCCTGGTCGTCGCAGGTCTTCGCGGCCCGAAACGCTAACGAGGCGTGGCTTTTCGTGCAGTGCCAGGGAGGCGAACGAGAGGACTCGCGCGCTGTGGACACCGAACTGCACGTCTTGGCCCGCCATCCGGAGGGACTTCGGGTGCACCGGTTCACCCTCGGCGGCGGCGCGCCGTGGGAGCCCACCGACTTCGGCGGCGGGACGAGCGGGATTCTGGATCCGGCCGAGTTGGTCTTCTTCGCCGACCGCGTGGTGCGTGAGCTTCCCGGCCCTGACGAACCGGTGCACCCGCGCGCCGTGGTGCGTCGTCTGCGACTGGCCGCGGCGGCGCTGCGGGAGGCGGTCAAACTCGTCCCGTCCGGCGGTGTCGACGGCGCCCGGTTCTTCACCGGCGCCGCGTACTCGTATGCGCTGGCCAATGCCGACCGTTTCGCCCCGGCCGATCTCGAGCGCTACGCCGCGGTCCTTGACGCGCACGCCGACGAGTGGGAACGCCGCTGATGACGGCCGGCATCGTCGAGACGCTCAAGGGATTCCGTGAGAACGCCGTGTCTGAGGATCACTTCCTGCGCTCGGTGCTGCGCCACCCCGACTGGCACATCCCGGTCGATGAGGCCGGCCGTCCGGTGCTGTGGACATTGGGCGATCGGGGCTTTGTCGCCGCCCAGGCGGCGCCGGTGAGTCCGGACGGATCCCGGACCGGCTGGAGGCCTTCGGACGGCCGGAACCTGATTCGCCAGCTGCCCCCCGACTGCGCCGGGGTCGTCTTCGAGTTGGGCACAGCGGCTGCCTGCGTGATCGAGTTGGACGGGTCAGCCGAGACCCTGGCCTACTGGGTGAGTGTGCTGGATGTGGAGGATGCTCTGCTCAATCCCGCTCCGGGACAGACACTTTCGCTGCTGTGTCACGAATGGTTCCTGCTCCGGAATGCCGCCGGGGAACCCCTCATCGACGACGTGGATTCGTTTCGGGTGGTTCACGCGTTCACTGCGCCGGACCGGCTGCGTGTTTTCCTGCAGAGCCGGCCGGCGTTCCGGCAGTCCGGTATCGGCAGCCTCGACGGGCGGGCCCTCTTCGCCGAGTTATCCGACCGCTCGGACTACGACGCGATTCTGCTGCACCACGGCCTCGACCTCACCGAGGTGCTCGGCCCCCGGAGTGCCGCGCTGTTCGCCGACGGGCAGGACGGCCGGTCTACGGCCAGGGTGCTGCCGGCCCGCACGACCGCCGAGATTCACCTGTTCCTCGACCTGGAGGGCGCGAGCCGGCAGAACCGTCACCACCAGTTGGAGTACGTCGGCGACGAACTGGTGGCGCGCTACACCGGCACCGTCGCCGGGTCGCCGCGCTCGTGGTGGTTTCAACCGGTCGGCCCCACCGCGGACCCGTTGGACCTGGGCGCGGGTCCCTCGGCGATGCTGTGCGCGGGTCAGCTTGCCGACCTGGTCCGACGGCGGCTGCGGACGCTGCCCGACGACCCCGAAGGTCTGGACGCCGACGACCGGGCGTGGGCGGCCGGGGCGGTGCGATGGGCGGACGAGTTGATGAAGATGCTTGTCGGCGAAGCGCTTCCGCGGTCGGCGGTCCGGACCCCGGACGGCTCCCGCTTCCTGCGAGAGTTCCCTGACATGGCAACCGCCGCCTGGATCGGCGACGCCGGGCGCCGCGCGCGGATCCTGGCCGGACTCGGCTGACCGGCTTGAGGCCGGCGCCGGGCCCGAACTACCGCGGCACGTGGAACGACCTCAGTTCGGCGCCGTTGATCTGCAGCCCGGCCCAGGGGCCGGGCACCTGCAGCACCGTGATCGCCGACGTCGGGTACTTCAGCGCGATCTGTTCGGCGGCACCGCGGTCGCTGTTGGGCCCCGCCAGTCCGAGCGCCAGGTGGCTGGTGGTCGGTTCGTGTCCGACGACCAGCAGCGTGGCGACGTCGTCGTCGACCTTGTTGATCTCGTCGATCACCTCGCCCGGGGTAGCCCCGTAGAGCCGGTCGAGGAAGCTCGCCGGGGCGGCCACCGCCGTACGATCCAGGGTCTGGCGAGTGCGCACCGCCGTCGAACACAGCACCGCGTCGATCCGCGGCGCGTTGGCGCGCAACCAGTCACCGGCCAGCCCGGCCTCCCGGATCCCGCGTTCGGCCAGCGGCCGCTCGTGGTCGTCCACGCCGGCGGGATAGGCCGATTTCGCGTGTCGCATCAGCACCAGGGTTCTCATTCGTCCCAGGTTAGGCCACATGCCGGTCGAGGTCCGGGGAGTTGTCAGACCCCCGCCATACACTCGCGCCACTATGAAGTTCCTGCACACCGCCGACTGGCAACTGGGCATGACGCGGCACTTCCTCGAGGAGGACGCCCAGGCCCGCTACTCCGCCGCCCGCCGCGAGGCGATCGTCGCCATCGGGGCGCTGGCCCGCGAGACCGGCGCGGAATTCGTCATCGTCGCCGGCGACGTCTTCGACGCCAACCAACTGGCGCCCAAGGTCATCAGCCAGTCGCTGGACGCCATGCGCTCCATCGACGTCCCGGTCTACCTGCTGCCCGGCAACCACGACCCGTTGGATGCCTCGTCGGTCTACACCAGTGAGCTCTTCGGTGAGGAGTGCCCGGACAACGTGACGGTGCTCGACCGCGCCGGTGTGTGGGAGGTCGGTCCCGGCGTTGAGATCGTCGCGGCGCCATGGCGGTCCAAGAAACCCACCACCGACCTGACCGCCGAAGTCCTCGCCGGCCTGCCGGCCGACGGCACGGCGCGCATCCTGCTCGCGCACGGCGCCGTCGACTCACTCGACCCCGATCGGGACAACCCCGCACAGATCGCGACGGCCGGGCTCACCGCCGCGCTGGACCGCTCCGCTGTGCACTATGTGGCGTTGGGAGACAAGCACTCCCGCACCCCGGTGGGTGACAGCGGCCGCATCTGGTACTCCGGGTCTCCCGAGGTCACCAATTTCGACCACCGGGAAGCCGACTCCGGCCACGTTCTGGTGGTCGACATGGACCTCGAGAACCCGGCGCACCCGGTGAGAGTCGAGTCGCACACGGTCGGCACCTGGCGGTTCGTCAGCCTGCGTCGCGAGGTCAACAACGGCCGCGATATCGCCGACCTCGACCTCAACCTCGACCAGCTGCCCGACAAGGACCGCACGGTGGTCAAGGTCGGGGTGGTGGGCACGCTGACCGTCACCGACCGCGCGGCCCTGGACGCCGCCGTCGACCGGCACGCACGGCGGTTCGCGGGCCTGAGCATCTGGGAGCGCAACACCGCCATCGCGGTGATGCCCGCCGACGACGAGTTCGACGACCTGGGCATCGGAGGGTTCGCCGCCGACGCGGTCGCCGAACTGGTCGCCGCCGCCCGCTCCGAGGGGGCCGACGCCGGCGTGGCGCGCGGTGCGCTCGCCCTGCTGCTGCGGCTGCACCAGGGGAGCGCGGCGTGATCCTGCACCGGCTGCGCCTGACCAACTTCCGGGGTGTGGCCAATCGCGAGATCACCTTCCCCGACCAGGGTGTGGTGGTGGTGTGCGGCCCCAACGAGATCGGCAAGTCCTCGATGCTCGAGGCTCTCGATCTGCTGTTGACCTACCGTGACCGCTCGACGCATCGCGACGTCAAGGCGGTCAGGCCCGTCCACGCCGACGCCGGCGCAGAGGTCGAGGCGGAGATCAGCACCGGCCCTTACCGTTTCGTCTACCGCAAGCGCTTCCACAAGAAGGCCATGACCGAGCTGACGGTCATCGAGCCCAAGCGTGAGCAGCTGTCCGGCGACGACGCCCACGAGCGGGCCGAGGCGATGCTGGCCGAGACTCTCGACACCAGGCTGTGGGACGCCCAGCGGGTGCTGCAGTCCGCATCGACCAACGCCGTGAACCTGTCCGGCTCCGACGCGCTGTCGCGTGCTCTGGATGCCGCCGCCGGCGACACCGACGCCGCCCCGGCGGGGGTCGAATCGCTGCTCATCGACCGTGTCGAGGCCGAATGCTCCAGGTACTTCACCGGCACCGGCCGGCCCACCGGTGTCTGGAAGGCCGCAATCGACCGGGTCAAGGCCGCCGAGGCGGAGGCGGGCCGATGGCTGCTCGCCGTCGCCGACGTCGACGAGCGGGTGTCCCGCCACGAGCAGTTGACCGCGGCCCTGCGGGATCTCGAGGTGACGCTGGGCCCCGCGACCGCCCGACTGACCGCGGCGCGTGGCGCACACGAGGCGCTGACCGCACTGCGCGAACAGTTGCAGCAGGCCAGACTGGTCGCCACCGCGGCCGCAGCCACCGCGACCAACTCCGCCCTCGCCAACGGCCAGCGTCAACAGTTGATCGCCGACGTCGAGCGCCGCGGCCTGGCCCTCATCGAGTTCCGCGGCAGGCTCGCCGAGGCCACGGAACAGGAGGCGGTCGTCGTCGAGGTCGCCGAGGAGGCGGCTGCCGCGGCCGAGCGGTCCGCTGCCGCGCTGACGGCGGCACAACGGCGTTTCGACACCGCGCGCACCGTGGCCGAGACCTGCGTCGCCCGCGAGGCCGCCGACAAGCTGGCAGCCCGTGTCACCGGCATCGACGACACCGAGGCCGAACTCGCCCGCATCGCCGCGGGACTGGCCGCCATCACGCTCACCGAGAAGGCGCTCGCCGATATCGAAGAGCACTCGGCGGCGGTGGGGCACATCGGGGCTCAGCTGAATGCGGACACCGCCACGGTGGAATTCACCGCGCCCGCGGAGCTCGACGTCACCGTCGACGGACACACCCGCACACTGGCGGCCGGCCAGGCCTGGATTCAGCCCGCCTCGGCGGCGGTCACCGTCGAGGTGCCCGGGGTGCTGAGCGTGCGCATCGACCCCGGCGCCAGTACCGCGAAGTTACGCGCGGATCTCGATGCCGCACAGCAGCTTCTGGATCAGCAGCTGCGCGCTTCCGGGGTGGCTGACCTCAAGGCCGCGCGCGAGCTTGACGCACGCCGCCGCGCGCTCGCCGACAGCCGCGCCACCCATGCGGCGAAGCTCGAGGGACTGTGCGCGGGCGAGGACCCCGCGGCGTTGCGCACCCAACTCGCCGACCTTCGTGCTGCGGCCTCTGACGGCGAGCGGATCGACGCCGAGGCCGCAGCCGCCGAACTTGCGGCCGCCGATTCGGCCTTGCGCACCGCCCGTACCGGTGCCGACACCTGCCAGAAGGCGGCCGTCGCGGCCGCCGCGGCAGTCACCGGCAAGGCCACCGCGGTGACGGTGGCGCGCGAGCGGCTCACTACCGCCGAAGCGGAATTCGTCTTGGTGCGTGATCAGTTGGCCACGCTGCGCGCCGCGGTCGACGACGAGGCCGTCGCGGCGCAGGCCGCCGCCGATGCCGGCGAACAGCGCGCGGCGGATGACGCTGCGAACGCGCTGGCCGAGCGCTACGCCGCGGCCGAACCCGCCGCCGTCGAAGCCGAACTCGCCGCCGCGTCGGAGGCCGAGGCGACCATCTCCGCCGACCGTGACACGGTCACGATGGAGTTGCACAAACTCACCGCCGAACTCGGCGTCATCGGCAGTGAGGGCCGACAGGGCCAGTTGGACGAGGCGCAGGCCGAACTCGAGCGGGCCCGCGCCGAACACACCCGGATCGGGGAACGTGCCGAGGCGGCGCAGTTGTTGCGCAGCACCATGATTCGGCACCGGGACAACACCCGTCAGCGCTACGTGCAGCCCTACCGCGCCGAGTTGGAGCGGTTGGGACGCGAGGTGTTCGGCAGCAGCTTCGAGGTGGAGGTCGACACCGAGCTGACCATTCAGACCCGCACGCTGCATGGGCGGACCGTCCCCTACGATTCGCTGTCCGGCGGCGCCAGGGAGCAGTTGGGCATCCTGGCCCGGCTGGCGGGGGCGGCACTGGTCGCCAAAGAGGACACCGTGCCGGTGATCATCGACGACGCGCTGGGCTTCAGCGATCCCGATCGCCTGGTCAGGATGGGAGCCGTGTTGAACACGGTCGGCGATCGCGGTCAAGTGATCGTGTTGACCTGCACCCCCGGCCGCTACGACGGCGTTGCCGACGCCGCCGTCATCGAGCTGAGTGCTTAGCCCGCCTCGACGCCGGTGCGGAATCCGCTGAAACGGTTGCGCGACCCCGCCCTGCCCGTGGTGTGCGGTCGACCGGGGCGGAGTCGGTGCCGACCGCAGCACCCGGAGCGGGTGTCGGGTCAGCGGTGGGAACCTCGGCCGGAATCGTGACGACCGGCGCCGGGGTCTCGGCGACCGGTGCGGCGGGCGCGGGCGAGGGCGCAACCGCCGGGACGGCCGCCAGAATCCGGGCGCGGGCCCGCGACCGTGCCGCGGCGAGCGCGCCGGCGACCTTCGGCGCGCCCGCACTGCCGGATGGCTTGACCGGAGCGTCCTTGACGGCGGGGGGGACCTCACCGGGGGCCGGGGCGATGTCACCGGGCGCCGACGACGACGCGGCGGCGGCATTCCGCTTGGCCCGTACGGCCGGCGCGGTAACTGCCGCACTGGGGAACGGGAACGTGGAATTGGGATTGATCAGCCGGACGATCGGCGCGATGACCAGTTGCGCGATCCCGATGACCGTGCCCAACACCGCCGCAAACACATAGAGCGGGGGGAGGATGGCGTAGCGGATGTTGTCCGGCAGGTTCGCGACCACGTTGTCGAGCCACGTGTAGTTCGGGTTGTACGTGAATGTGCGGCCGGCCGCCGGCGACCCGGCGGCCGGGGACACCGCAGCCGCGGCCGGCGCGGTGCCGGTGACTGGCTGCTCGGCCGCCAGGCTGCCGGCCACACCGCTGACCAGCGTGGTGACCTCGGCCTGCAGCCGGACGGCGGCGACCTCGGTCAGCTTGGGCAGCGAAGCCGCCGGTCCCTGGCTGTAGGGAAC
>JAPOHV010000020.1 GCA_029979305.1 Mycobacteriaceae bacterium
CTACATCAGCGACGCCCGGATTCCGGACGCCCACCGTCTCGGCGCCGTCGGCGACGGTTGGCGGGTGGCGATGACGACGCTGATGAACGAGCGCAGCGCACTGGGTGCCAGTGGTAGCCGCCGTGGCGGCGGGGCCATCGCCGATGCGGTGCAGCTGTGGGCGGCCCGCCCCGAACGGCACACCCCGGTGCTGCGGGATCGGCTCACCCAGCTGTGGCTGCGTTCCGAAGCCCAGCGACTCACCTCGGAGCGGTCCCGGGCCTCGGCGAGGGGGACCGGCGGCCCCGGTCCCGAAGGGTCGATCGGCAAGATGGTGGGAGCGGAGCTGAACCAGAAGATCTACGAGTTCTGCATGGATCTGCTTGGGCCGGAAGGAATTCTGTACCACAGCTACGCGATGTACGGCCAGAACGCCGGCACCGGCGACTGGCGCGGGCCGGTCCAGCAGCGCTATCTGCGCAGCCGCGCCAACACCATCGAGGGCGGCACCTCGGAGGTGATGCGCAACATCCTCGGCGAGCGGGTGCTGGGCCTGCCCGGTGATCTGCGCGCCGACGCCGGCATGCCGTGGAAGGAGGTGCCGCGTGGCTGAGTCGGTGGCTGAAGAGCGTGAGTTCGCCTTCACGCCCGAACAGCGGGAACTGCGCGCCGCGGTACGCCGGTTCGGCGCCGACAATCTCGGTGAGGCCGCCGCCCGGCGCGTTATGGAGTCCGAACCGCGCTTCGACCCCGCGGTGTGGCGCCGTCTCGGCTCGGAACTCGGCGTGCTCGGCATGTCGGTTCCGGAGGCCGACGGCGGCGCCGGCGGAACACTGGTCGACCAGGCCGTCGCGGTCGAGGAGTTCGGTGCGGCACTGGCCTGCGGGCCGTTGTTCGGCACGGTCTACCTCGCTATCCCCGCCCTGGTGGCCTGCCCGTCCGGCACCCTCCGCGACGAACTGCTCGCCACCCTGGTCTCCGGCGAGCGCACCGCGGCGTTCGCGGTCCCCGACTCGGCGGGCGCATTCGATGCCTCGGCGGTCACCGTCACCGCCGACGGCGACACCCTCACCGGCGTCGTCGACCGGGTGGTGGACGGCGATGCCGCCGACGTGATCCTGGTGGCCGCCAACGGTTCCGGCGGGGTGGGTCTGTACGCGGTGGCTGCCGCCGGGCCGGGAGTACGGCGAACGCCGCTGCTCACCATGGACCTGACCCGCCCGCAGGCGGTGGTGGCACTCGAGGGCGCACCGGCACGGCTACTGGCCGGACCGGACCAGGCCGAGCGGGTGATCACCCACGCGCTTCAGGTTGGCTCGGCACTGCTGGCTGTCGAGCAGGTCGGCGCGGCCCAGCATCTGCTCGACCTGTCGGTGGAGTACGCCAAGTCCCGTCTGCAGTTCGGCCGCCAGATCGGGTCGTTCCAGGCGATCAAGCACAAACTGGCCGACATGCTCGTCGACCTCGAGCACGCCCGCTCGACGGCCTATCACGCGGTGTGGGCGCTGACCGCCGGATCCGACGACCCCGCGCTGGCTGTCAGCATCGCCCAGGCGACGTGTTCGGCGGCGTTGAGCCGGATCGCCGGCGACGCCATCCAGGTGCACGGCGGTATCGGGTTCACCTGGGAACACCAGGCGCACTTGTACTTCAAGCGCGCCGCCACCGACGCCGCGCTGCTGGGCAGCGCCGAGCAGCACCGCGGCAGGGTCGCCGATCTGGTGCTCGACACCGCTGTCGCGCACAGCGGCGCGGTTCCGGTCGCGACCGGGCGCGGCTGACCGAAACCCGGCGCGCTAGCGTGTGCCGTCGAGGAGCGGAGGAAACATGGCTGAGAGCGTCTCGGAGTCGGTGAAGATCGACGCCACCCCCGAGGAGGTGATGGCGGTGATCGCGGATCTGGCGGACTACCCCAACTGGAGTGAGGGTTTCACCGGCGTCGACATCATCTCCAGTCACGACGACGGTGCAGCCAAGGACGTCGCGTTCACCATCTCCACCCCGGTGGGCAAGGACACCTACGAGATCTCCTACGTCTGGACCGGCAACGAGGCGGTTCGCTGGAGCCTGAACTCCGACGACGCCGGAAAGCCCAAGTCCAGCATGATGAAAAAGCTCGTCGGCTCCTACACGCTCAAGCCCGAGGGCGGCGGCACCAGGGTGATCTACGAGCTGGAGATCGACCCCAAGATCCCGATGATGGGCTTCATGAAGAAGAAGGCGGCCGCGACGATCGCCGACCAGGCGCTCAACGGCCTGAAGAGGCGCGTCGAAAGCTGAGGTAGGCCTCCTCGTCCCAACTGCTGAGGAACTTCGTCGCCGCGTCATAGCCCTGCAGGTAGAGCGCGTCGATCTGCTCTCGCGGAGCGTCGAATTCGACCACCCCGACCTCGGTCGAGTCGACCCGGATGGTCCGGGCGCTGACCCACGGCTCGTTGAGATAGGCCTGGTCACGACCGACCAGAATGGTGGTGAGCACCTGCTCGAGAAGCCGAGGCCCACTGAACGCCCGCACCGGCGCCAGACCGGGGATCACCTTGTCGTTGCCGGCCGGCAGGTTCGGCAGCAGGGTCACGCCGAGGGTGGGCCAGCGGGGCGGATTGCCGTCGACCCGGTCCAGCGAGTCGATGGGGTAGTTGGAGAGCAGACCGCCGTCGACGAGCGTGGACTCCAAACCGGCCGCGCTGGTCAAGGTGACCGGGCGGAACAGGAACGGGATGGACATCGAGGCCCGCACGGCGTCGGCCACCGGTTGGTCGTCAGGGTCCAGCCCGTAGGCGTCGCGGTAGTCGAACGGAAGCCGCACCAGCTGACCCCGGGTGACGTCGGTGGCGGTGACCGCCAGCCGGTAGCGCTGGTCCGGCGCCAGTTGGTCGTCGTCGAGGCGCAGGTCGCCGAACGTCTCCACGCCGAGTTCCCGGAGCCGATCGGCGACGAAGTCACGGGCGTAATCACCCTTGTAGACACCCTTGCCCTCCAGAATCGCCCAGGCCGGGCCGAGTACCGGCAGCCGTTCCAGCGGGCCCGGATCGAGGAACTTGGTGTAGTCGATGCTCATCGCGATATCGCGGATCTGCGCCGGCTCGATACCACCCGCCGCCTCGCCGGCGGCGACGATCGCGCCGACGATCGAGCCCGCCGAGGTGCCGGCCACCCGGTAGGCCCGGTAACCGGCCTCCATCAGCCGGACCACCGCGCCGACCAGTCCGACGCCCTTCACCCCGCCCCCGGAGAGCACCAGGTCCGCCGGGCGGGTGGCCGGCGCGCGTTCGGCAGCGGTCATGAGACTTTCCTACCCCAGCACCGCGTCGATCGCCCGGTAGATGCGCTGTTCGCTGACGGGCCGCGCGGTGCCGAGTTGCTGCGCCCACAGGCTCACCCGGAACTCCTCGATCATCCGGGCTATGTCGACGACGTCTGCGGCGGCGGCGCGGCTGGGCGAAATCGCCTGCAGTAGTTCGTCATAGGCGTCCTGGACCGCGCCGACGCGCTCCATACGCTCAAGGTCGGCGGCCGGCGCCTGCGGGAGCCGCTCGATCCGCCGGAGGATCGCGGTGAGGTAGCGGGTGAGATCGGTCAGCCCCCCGGCGCCGGTGGCCGCGACGAAACCCGCCGGCACCAGGGCGGCCAGCTGGCGGCGGATATCGGAGACGGCCGCAGCCTGGCCGGCCGGCGGGTCGGCCGGCAACGCCACCAGAACCTGCTGGAGGGCGGCCAGCGCCTTCTCGGTACGGCCGACGATCTCGGCGGCGACGGCCGGCAGGCCGTCCGCCACCAATCGGCAGGTGTTCTCGAATTCGGCTCGCGCCCATACCGGTTCGGCGGCCAGGCTATCGAGGGCGGCATCGACGCAGTCCTCCAGCAGCGCCTGCAGCGAGCCGTCGGGGTTGGCGGCCAGCACCAGCCGCTGACGCGGATCCAGTGCCTTCTCCAGACTCTTCACCGGCGACGGCGTCCGCAGTCGCAGCAACCGGCGCAGACCCCGGCGGTGGGCGGCGTCGCGTTCCGCCGGCACCGCGAAGACCCGCAAATCCACCGCCGAGCCGGTGTCGACCAGTCCGGGATAGCCGCGTAGCCCGCCGCTGTCGACGGTGCGGGGTATGTCGTCGACACCGTCGGGCCAGTCCGTCAGGCCGGTGCGTTCGAGATCGCCGGCCACCCCCTCGGCGACAGCCCGGCGGGTCTGCCCGGCGAGCCGGTCCTGCAGCGCGGCGAGGTCCTTGCCGCGGGCCAGTTCGCCGCCGTCAGGACCCTCGACGGCGACGGTGACGCGCAGATGTGACGGCAGCTTGTCGAGATCGAACGCGCTCAGCGGCACCAGGATTCCGCTGCGGCGGTGCAGCGCGCGCTGCAGTGTCTCCAGCAGCGGCTCGGCGCCCGGGCGCATATCGGCCAGTACGGCCCGCGCGGTGTCGGGGGCGGGAACGAAGTTGCGTCGCAGGTCTTTCGGCAGCGACCGGATCAGGGCGGTGACGAGTTCCTCCCGCATCGCCGGCACCTGCCAGCCGAACTCGTCGCCGCCCAGCCGGGCCAGCACCCCGACCGGGACATGCACCGTCACGCCGTCGTCGGCGGCGCCGGGGTCGAACCGGTAGCTCAGCGGAAGCGACAGATCGCCGGCCTGCCAGTGGTCGGGACGGTCGTCGTCGGCGTCGGACACCCGCAGCAGGTCCGCCCGCGTCATGGTCAACAGGTCCGGGGACTTGCGGCGCTGCTTGCCCCACCAGCCGTCGAAGTGCCGTGCCGACACCACCTCCGGCGGGATGCGGGCGTCGTAGAACGCTTGGATCTCGTCGTCGCCCACCAGCAGGTCCCGCCGCCGGACGCGGTCCTCCAGCTCCGAAAGCTCCTGCCGCAGTGCGGTGTTGGCGGCGAAGAACGCATGCCTGGTCTGCCAGTCGCCTTCCACCAGGGCGTGTCTGATGAACAGTTCGCGTGCCAGTTCCGGGTCCACCGTGGCATAGCCCACCGGCCGGCGTGCCGCCAGCGGCAAGCCGAACAGCGTCACCCGCTCATAGGCCATGACCGCACCGCGGCGGGCGTCCCAGTGCGGCTCGCTGTAGCTGCGCTGCAGCAGATGCCCGGCGACGCGTTCGACGGTGTCAGGCTCGATGCGGGCCGCGGTGCGCCCGTAGAGCCGGCTGGTCTCCACCAGGTCGGCGACCACGACCCAGCGCGGCGGCCGCCGGGTGAGCACCGATCCGGGCGCCAGCAGGAACCGGGCGTTGCGGGCCCCGGTGTACTCGCGGGTGTCCCCGTCGCGGAGTCCGATGTGGGACAGCAGGCCGGCGGCCACCGCGGCGTGCACCCGGGCCGCGTCGACCGGGTCCGCGAACGCCCCGGGACCGGCCCGCAGCCCGATGCCGGCGGCGATGCCGCGCAGCTGACCGACCAGATCCTGCCATTCCCGGATCCGCAGGTAGTGCAGGAACTCCTCACGGCACATCCGGCGAAACGCACTGCCGGACAACACCTTGCGCCGACTGCGCAGATAGCTCCACAGGTTCAGGTAGGACAGGAAGTCCGAGCTGTCGTCGGCGAATCGGGCATGTTTGTGGCGGGCCGCCTCCTCCCGGTCCGCCGGCCGCTCCCGGGGGTCGGGGATCGACAGCGCGGCGGCCAGCACCAGCACCTCGGCCAGACACCCCTCGGTGTCGGCCTGCAGGATCATCCGGCCCAGCCGGGGATCGACCGGAAGCTGCGCCAGCCGGCGGCCGAGATCGGTGATCGCCCCCGCGGCGTCGAATGCGCCGAGTTCCCGCAGGACGGCGATGCCATCGTTGACGCTGCGCCGATCCGGCGGATCGAGGAATCCGAAATCGGCCACGTCGCCGAGTTGCAGAGCCGCCATCTGCAGGATCACCGAGGCGAGGTTGGTCCGCAGAATCTCCGGGTCGGTGTAGCGGGGCCGGGACTCGAAGTCCGCTTCGGAGTACAGCCGGATACATACGCCGGGCGCGGTGCGTCCGGAACGCCCGGCGCGCTGCGCGGCGGAGGCCTGCGAGACCGGTTCGATGGGCAGCCGCTGGACCTTGGTCCGCCTGCTGTAGCGGGAGATCCGCGCGGTGCCCGGATCAACGACGTAGCGGATGCCGGGCACGGTCAGCGAGGTCTCCGCGACGTTGGTGGCCAGCACCACCCGACGGGTGAGCCGGCTGGCGTTCGGGACGAAGACCCGGTGCTGTTCGGCGGTGGACAGCCGGGCGTAGAGCGGCAGCACCTCCACGTCGGTGAGCGTGGCCCGGATCGCTTCGGCGGTATCGCGGATCTCGCGCTCGCCGGACAGGAACACCAGCACATCGCCGGGCGGCTCGGCGGACAGTTCGGTCAGGGCGTCGATGATCGCTTCGGTCTGGTCGCGGGGTTCGACGCGGACCACCTCGTGGTCGGGATCGTCGGGATCCTCCCCTGACGGGACCGGAGCAGGCAGTTCCAATGGGCGGTAACGGATTTCGACCGGGTAGGTCCGCCCCGACACCTCCACTATGGGCGCGTCGCCGAAGTGGGCGGCAAACCGTTCCGGGGAAATCGTGGCAGAGGTGACGATGAGCTTGAGATCCGGTCGCCGCGGTAGCAACCGGCTCAGATAACCGAGTAGGAAGTCGATGTTGAGGCTGCGCTCGTGGGCCTCGTCGAGGATCAGGGTGTCGTAACGCAGCAGCCGGCGGTCGCGCTGGATCTCGGCGAGCAGGATGCCGTCGGTCATCAGCTTGATCAGGGTGCGGTCGCTGACCTGGTCGGTGAAGCGGACGCTGTAGCCGACGGCCCCACCGACGGCGGTGTCGAGTTCCTCGGCGATGCGCTCGGCGACGGTGCGCGCTGCCAGCCGGCGGGGCTGGGTGTGGCCGATCATGCCCCGCACCCCGCGGCCCATGTCCAGGCAGATCTTGGGCAACTGGGTGGTCTTGCCGGAGCCGGTCTCCCCGGCGACCACCACGACCTGGTTGGCGGCGATGGTGGCGGCCAGTTCGTCGCGGTGCGCACTGACCGGCAGGTCCGGGTAGCTGATCGCCGGAACGGCCGCCGCCCGGGCCGCGAGCACCGCCGCCGCGGCGTCGATCTGACCGGCGAGCCGGCTCAGCTGCTCGGCGCTGACCGGCGACCGCAGCGACTTCAACCGCCGGCCCAGCCGGGCGGCGTCGGCGATGGTCAGGCCGTCCAGCCGCGCGCGAACCGCGCGCACGTCATCGCCGGAGGCCTGGGACACTGAAACGAGAATAGTCAGGAAGGGGTGCCATGACGACTGCGCTGATCGTCGGCGGGCTGCTGCTGGTCGGCGTGGGGATGGTGTCCAGTCAGCTGTTCCGGCTCAAGGACTGGCTCAACCGGCAGCCGCCGCCGGATCCGGGCGGCGAGTACCCGCCGGATCCGAATAAACCGAAGCCGCAATAGGTTTCAGCGGGGCCGATCGCCCCGCCAGGTGAAACTGTTGACGTACTTGCCCATATCCTGAGCGATCTGGAGGTTCGCCGGGGACGGCGGGCCGGGCCCGACGGTGGGGGTGAACTCGCGGAACGGTCCGTCGGCGACCGCGATCAGTGCCAGGTCGTCCTTGACCGCGACGACGATGATGACCCGCAGCAGGTCGGCCTTGTTCGACGCGGCGAGCGGCCGGAAGTCGGCGACCTGGCCGTAACCGGGGTGGTAGCCGACCGTTGCGTTGGGCAACCGGTAGGACAGCACCGAGTCGGGGAAGGCGTCGTCCATCAGCGCGCCGGCGATCTGCTCGGCGTTGCGGTCGGCGGCGGGTTGGCTGAACAGTCGCAGCGTCCCGCCGTCCCCGGCGTTCCAGACGGCGGTGATCCCGTTGGGCTGGGTGGTGACGGTGTAGGCGGCGCCGGGGGCGGGGTAGGACACCGAGAACGAACCGTCGGCCGCGGTGAACCGGGGGTTGGTCGCCACCGGCAGCCCGGTCGGCGGCCGGCCGCAGTCCGGCGGACAGACGTAGCGGGTCGGTACGTCGGCGACCCGGCTGTCCACGAACGACAGCAGCACCATCCCCGCCACCATGACCAGGGCCCACAGTCCGAGGGTGAGGAAGTACTTCGGGCCGTGCCCCGGATCGGCGACATAGCGTCGTGCGGGAAGGGCATAGCCCTCGAACGAGTCCTGCTGAGCGGCTTCGGCTTTCGGAGCGGTCATCGGCTCACGCTCCGCGTCAGCAGAATGTTCTTCACCAGGTTGGCGACGTTGGGCGTGCCCAGGCCGGTGACCATGTCATACCCGTGCGTCCCGGGGCTGATGGCGTTGCCGCCGAGGTCGATCTCGCGGAACCCGGGTACCGCCGAACCCTTGGCCAGCTGGTAGAGCAGCGGGTTGAAGTCACCCAGCGGGGCCAGGCCCTGATCGTCGAGCAGCTGGTTGATCAGCAGTGCCAGACCGGCCCACACCGGGGCCGCCTGCGAGGTGCCGCCGCCGATGAACACCTGACCGCGGAAGACGAACTTCACGCCGGTGAAGGGGTCGGCCACCGCCGCGACGTCCGGAACCAACCGCCGGTCGGCCGGCCCGGCGTTGGAGTCGACGTTCTGCCACGCCGGCCGGCTGAAGAGCGCCGACGCCCCGCCCGCACTGCCCTGCGTCAGCGGCACGTCGTACCAGGACTGCTCGCCGAGCCAGTCGCCATTGGCGTCGGTCGACAGCGTGGTGCCCCCGACGGCGGTCATCTCCGGCACCGAGGCCACCGCGTCGAGGCCGACATCGTCCGGGCTGGGCGGGTCCGACCATCGCTTCCCGCCGCGGCACTCCAGACCGGCCAGGTCGCCCGTCGCGTCGAAGGCCGTCGTCCCGTGCCGGTGGGCGGCGGCCAGCGCGGCGCGCACCGGGGCCAGGTCGGCGGCCGTCATCAGCCGGTCGCAGCCCCAGCCGATGGAGAAGCTCCAGATCGCTCCGGGGAACTGGCGGTCCACCGACTCCATCAGCGCGCCGAGCCTTTCGAAGGTCGCGCCCTGTTCGGCGGTGGGACGGGCGTTGACCAGGACGAGCCGGGCGGCGGGGGCGATCGCGTGGATCATCTGCAGGTCCATCGCGGCCTCGCCGGTGCGGCGCTCCGGCATGCCGCCGACGACCTCCGGGGTGAACCTGGGCAGCTTGAACCAGTCGGCGAAGTTGTCCAGATCGGACTGGTCGAAACCGTCGAAGCTGAACACCACCGCGGTGCGACCGCCGCCGGTGTACCCCTGGCTGGTCAGCGAGGTGGCGTTGTAGGCGTTCAACAGCTGGGTCGGCAGCAGACCGCCGTCGGGAACGTCGCGGGGCAGGATGGGCGGCAGGCCCTCCCGGGTCGGCGTGCGGCTCAGGATGCGGCCCAGGCCCGCCACCTCGTCGCGCGCCGCCTCGGGGATGGCGGGCTGCTGCGGGGACGCATAGAAATCCCCGCCGAACTCGCCCGGCTGGCCGCGGTAGTCGTGCACCGGCACGCCGAACGCCGCGGCGACGGTGTCCGCCCGGCCCTCGACGATCGCCCAGTCGTCCCCGCCGCGCCAGCGCACCGACAGTCCGCGCTGCTCGGCCCAGTCGCGCAGCCGGACGGGCATCTCCCGGCGTTTCAGCGCGGCGGTGAGCGCAACCGGCTGGGGCCGGGCGGGGCCGAGATCGACGGATTCCGCGAGCAGCCGGGCGTATGGCCCACCGATCGTGCCGGGCGGCGGCGGCGCGCCCTGGCGCTCGGCGCGGACCAGCGCGACGCCCACGGTCGCGGCGGCGATCAGCGCGGTCGCGACGATCAGCCGGCGGCGGGGTCGGTGCATGGGAACACCCTCGACCGGACCTCGCACCGGTGGCAAGGGCAATCAGACCCGAATGGTCAGCTGACTGTGGATCAGCGGGGCGATCCGCTCGGCCATGTAGGCATGCCCGGCGTCGGTGGGGTGGACGCCGTCATGGCCGATCAGGTCGGGCCGCCCGACGAACCATCCCTCGGCGATCGGGTCGACGAACGTCGCCCCGTTCGCGGCGGCCTGGGCACGCAGGTTGTCGCGGATCGCCAGTACCGCAGCCGGCGGGGTCGCGGTCGGCCAGGGCGGCCCGATCACCAGGAAGCGGGCGTCGGGCGCGGTGAACCGGGCGAGCTTGAAGGTGCCGGCGGCCATGCCCGGGAACCGGTGCGGATCCACCGGCTGGTCGTTGCGCGATCCGAAGAAGACCACCAGATCATCGTTGCGGTGCACGGCCCGCACGGTAAGGTCCTCGAACACGCTGCCGCGGTTGCCGGGCTGCCCGTAGCCGGCGCCGCCCTCAGCGGCGACGTCGGCGGCGACATCAAGTCCGCGCTTGGCCAACAGCTTCCAGGCCAGTTCCGGCCAGGAGCGCGGGCCGGTGCCGCCCTCGCCGGAACCGGTGGTGTAGGAATCGCCGATCACGGCGATATGAATGGTGTTGGCGGCCAATGCTTGCGGCGCCGCGCCGACGGCGGATATCGAAGCGGCGAACACGACGACGGTCGTCGTGGCGGCGCGAAAAGCGGCTTGGCTCAGGTTCACCGGCACCTCACAGGTCCGGCCAAGCCTAAACCGCACTCACCCCGCACGCGTGGAAGGCGGCGTCGGACGCCCCTTCCGCGCGCCGCCCACCGCCTGCAGCCGGCCGGCCGCGGCGTTCGGGCCGGCGTGGACGTCGCCGGTGTCCACCATCCGGCGCATCCACCGTCGCGCCGGCTCCTCGACGAAGTGGTATAGCAGCATCGCCGCCCCGATCGCCGCGGCGATCAGTCCCGCAACGACGATCTTGGCCGTCGACATCGGCAGCACGATCCGGTACTGCGCCACTGCCCAGTTCCACACGGTGTGCACCGGTTCGTGAATCATGTAGAGGCTGAACGAGATCTGCCCGCCGTAGATCATCGGCCGGGTGGACAGCAGGGCCGGCAGTGTGCCCGCACCGATCGACAGCGCCACCACCAGTGGCAGGAACAGCACCGCCATCACCCCGCCGGAGTCGACCATGCCCGCGATCGGGTGGGCGGCGAAGTGGTAGAGCCCGCCCACGAGCGCGGCCACCAGCAGCACCGAGACGTACCCGGCGGCGCGACGGCCGCGATCGGTCGGCTGCAGCCGCCGCACCGCCGCGCATGCCAGGGCGCCGGCGGTGAACTGCGCGACGATCCGGGGCAGCCAGCTCCACGGCGTGTAGAGCACCCCGCTGCCCAGCAGCAGGATGGTCGGCGGCAGCGCGGCGAAGAACGCCAGCGCCAGCAGCGTCCGCGCCCGCGAGACCCGCGCGACCCGGTAGATCAGCAGGATCAGCAGCCCGAAGATCAGATAGGCCAGCCACTCGGCGCTGATCGACCAGGCCGGGCCGTCCCAGCTGGTGTCGTCGAAGAACGGCTCGAACCACAGCTGGACCATGGCCAGCTGGCGCAGGTAACTGATCGCGGTGAGCCGCTCGGCGTCCGGCGAGGGCACATCGCCGACGTGCAGCGTGACGATGATCCACAACGCGGCCAGGTGCATGGTGACCAGGTAGACCGGCCACACCCGGGACAGCCGCAGCCACAGGAAGTGACCGGTGCCGCGCAGCGACCAGGACGGTCCCATCCGGTCCAGGTAGTTCCACGTCAGCACGAAACCGCTGAGGATGAAGAACAGGTCGACGCCTTGGGCCCCCGAATCGAGCAGCGGAGCCAGGTCGTCCTCGAGCCGGGGCGAGGCCGCCCACAGCAGCGGCCGGAAGTGGAACAGCACCACCCACAGCGCCGCCACGATGCGCAGACCGGTCAGCGCCTTGATCTCTCCGGTTCGCACGACGCCCATTCTGCGGTTCGGTCAGGGGTGGTTGAGTTCCGACACGGCCAGTTGCCATGCTGGAGGCCGCCAACACCACCATGGGAGAGGGATCTCATGTCGACTCGTCGGATAGGCCGTCTGCTGACGGCACTGCTGGGCGCCGGACTGCTGACGGCGGGAATCGTGCTGGCGCTGCGCCCGGCACCGCATTTCGACGTCCAGGGGCATCGCGGGGCGCGAGGCATGCTGCCCGAGAACACCCTGCCGGCCTTCACCTATGCCGACGACATCGGCGTGACGACCCTGGAGATGGACACCAAGGTGACCAAGGACGGCGTTCTGGTGGTCACCCACGACAGCGTCCTGAACCCGGACCTGGTCCGCGACGCCTCGGGACAGTGGGTCGCCGAGGGGATCACGCTGAATTCGCTGACGCTGGACCAGGTGAAACAACTCGACGTCGGCCGGCTGCGCCCGGGCAGCGCGTACGCCGGGAGGTTCCCCGACCAGAAGCCGATCGACGGCACCCGCATGCCGACGCTGCGAGAGGTGCTCGACACGTTCCGGGACCGATCCGCCGTGCGGTTCAACATCGAGACCAAGATCGAGCCCGACCATCCGGATCGCTCGCCCGCTCCGGCCGACTTCGCCCGCAAGCTGGTTGACGAATTGCGTTCAGCGGGAGTCGATCAGCGCACCACCATCCAGAGCTTCGACTGGCGCACCCTCAAAGAGGTCGAGCAGATCGCACCGGAGGTGCAGACCGTCGCGCTGACCGAGGCCGACACCGCACTGCTCGCCGACGGCAGCTGGACGGCGGGGCTGCGGCTGTCCGACTACGCCGAATCCGTTCCGGCCCTGGTGGCCGCCTTGGGCGCCGACATCTGGTCGCCGGACTCCGAGATGCTCACCGCCGAGTCCGTCCGGGACGCCCACAACCACGGGCTGACCGTGGTGCCGTGGACGGTCAACAAACCGGCCGACATCGACGCCGTGATCGCGATGGGCGTCGACGGAGTGATCTCGGACTATCCGCAGCGGGCGCTGGACGCCGCGCCGCACGGCATGCGGAGGTGGATCCCGATCGCCCTGCTCGCCGGCGGGCTGGCGTTGCTCATCGTGGCGATGCTGCCGGTGTGGGGCGGCCGGCGGGAGAGTTAGAGCGCGTCGAGGATCTCGTTCTTGAGCGCCTCGGCCTGCGTGCCGAACACCGCCTGCACGCTGTTGCCGACTTCGATCACGCCCATCGCGCCCAGCAACTTGAGCTGGTTCTGGTCGACCTTGCTCTTGTCCGCGACGTCCATCCGCAGCCGGGTGATGCAGGCGTCGACGTTGACCAGGTTCTCCCGGCCGCCGAACGCGGCGATGAGCTGTTCGGCTTTGCTCTCTGCGACCGGCCGGGCCGCGGTGGCCACCGCACCGGCGGCCGCGGCGGTGGGGATCGCGGTGGCCGCGTCGGCGCCCTCGCTGAGGTTGGCACTCTCCTCGGCCTCGAACTCGCCCTCGGGCTCGCGACCCGGGGTGCGCATGTTCCACCTCGTGATGGCGAACCGGAACAGCAGGTAGTAGACCGCGAAGAAGACCAGGCCCATCACCACCAGCAGCGGGACGTTCTTAGCCGCAGGGGCGGTGCCGTACAGCAGCAGGTCCATCAGGCCGGCCGAGAACGAGAAGCCGAGGTGGATGTCGAGCAGGTAGGCGATCGCCAGCGACAGCCCGGTGAGGATCGCGTGGACGATGTAGAGCGGGAACGCCACGAACATGAAGGAGAACTCCAGCGGTTCGGTGACCCCGGTGAGGAACGCGGTCAGACCGGCGGCCGACAGAATGCCGAAGGCCACCTTCTTCTGACGGGCGTTGGCGACCTGGATCATCGCCAGCGCCGCGCCGGGCAGACCGAACATCAGGATCGGGTAGAAGCCGGCGGTGAGATGTCCGCCGGTCGGGTCGCCGGCGGTGAACCGCGGCAGCTCGCCGGTGACGATCGTGCCGTCGGGTTTGGTGAAGCTGCCGTAGAGGAACCATATGTAGGAGTTCAGAATGTGATGCAGCCCAACGGGAATCAGCATGCGGTTGGCGAAACCGTAAGTGAAGGCGCCGAACGCGCCGGCGCCGCCGATGAACTTGCCCAGGCCGGTCAGACCCGCATTGAACACCGGGTAGAAGTAGCTCATCGCGAAGGCCACCACCAGGACGGTCAGCGAGACGACGATGGGCACGAAGCGGCGGCCGCCGAAGAATCCGAGATACGGCGGCAACGTGATGGTGTGGTAGCGGTCGAACAGCCACGCGGTGATCAGGCCCACCACGATTCCGCCCAGCACGCTGTAGTTGATCTGCGCCTGTTTACCGGCCTTGTCGAGCACGCCGTCGAGCACGAAGGGCGACATGGTCTTGAAGACCGCCTGCATGACCAGGTAGCCGACGACCGCTGAGAGTGCGGTGGACCCGTCGGCCTTGCGGGCGAAGCCGATCGCCACGCCGACGGCGAACAGCAGGGCCAGATTGTCGAACAGCGCGCCGCCCGCCGCGCTCATCGCCTGGAAGAACGGCCCGATCACCGGGGCTTTGATCCGGCCGAGCAGATCGTCCTGGCCGAGGCGCAGCAGGATGCCGGCCGCCGGCAGGACGGCGATCGGCAGCATCAGGCTCTTGCCCAGCCGCTGCAGTTGGGCGAAGCCCGGAATATTCAGCCCCGATTTTGCCTGTGCGCCTGAGGCTTTCGTTGCGTCACCCATGGGACCCGGCCCTTCCTCTACGACAACCCAGCGGAAGCTTAGACGCACACCTGACCTCAGATGCGGTTTTGACCTCGCGTGGCCGGTCCTGTCCCTATCCTCGACACAGACCCGGACCTAAGGAGTCACTGTGAGCAGCACCCCGGTCTTTTCGCCCGTAGAGGGCCGAGCACTGGCACTCGCCGACGTTCCCGATCCGGTGTTCTCCGGCGGCATGGTCGGTTACGGGGCGGCCGTCGACCCGCCCCGCGAGGTGATCTACGCCGTGGCGCCGGTCGGCGGGAAGATCCTCAAACTGCTGCCGCACGCCTACGTGATCATGACGGCCGACGGCGTCGGCGTGCTGGTGCATCTCGGCCTGGACACCGTCACACTCAACGGCGAGGGCTTCACCGCGCACGTCGCCCAGGGCGACACCGTCGAGGCGGGGCAGCCGGTGATCACCTATGACGTGCCGGCCATCGTGGCGGCCGGGCTGAGCCCGGTGGTCCCCGTGGTGGTGATGGACGAACGTGATCCGGCCAACGTCGTGGTGACAGACGAGGTCAGTGCCGGGTCGGGAATCGACTGCTGCGCACACCTTTTCACCGCCAACAAGTAGGCGCCCGACGTGGAAGTCGTCATCTGCAAGGACCCGGCCGAGATCGGCCGGATCGGGGCCGACGCCATCGAGGCGCTCTACGCGCGCAAGCCGGACGCGGTGCTGGGGCTGGCCACCGGGTCCTCCCCGCTGGCGATCTACGACGATCTGGTCGCCCGCTACGAGGCCGGGCGGATCTCGTTCCGGACGGGCCGCGGCTTCACCCTCGACGAGTACGTCGGCCTGCCCGCCGACCACCCGGAGAACTACCGCAACTTCATCAACCGGGTGTTCGTCTCGCGGGTCGACTTCGCGCCCGGGGCGGTGCAGGGACCCGACGGGCTGGCCACCGACATCCCGGCCGCCTGCGCGGCCTACGAACAGGCCATCCGGGCCGCCGGCGGCGTGGACCTGCAGATCCTCGGGATCGGGACCGATGGCCACATCGCCTTCAACGAGCCCGGCTCGTCACTGGCATCCCGCACCCGGATCAAGACACTGACCCGGCAGACCCGGATGGATAACGCGCGGTTCTTCGATGGTGACCTCGACGCGGTGCCCACCCACTGCCTCACCCAGGGCCTGGGCACCATCATGGAGTCCCGGCACGTCGTGCTGGTGGCCACCGGCCGCTCCAAGGCCGAGGCCGTGCACCAGCTCACCGAGGGTGCGGTCAGCGCCATGTGGCCCGCCACCGTCCTGCAGCACCACCCGCACGCCACCGTGCTGCTCGATGATGCCGCGGCGCGACGGCTGCAACTCGCCGACTACTACCGGGAGACCTACGATTCCAAGCCGGACTGGCAGGGCATCTAGGTGCTGCTGACCGCCGGAAGCGTGCTGACCGGCGCGCAGCTGCTGCGCCCGGGCTGGATCGAGGTTTCCGGCGGCCGCATCACCGCGGTGGGATCCGGGGCGCCGGGGCGGCCGGCCGACCGGGAACTGACAGCGGCGACGGTGGTGCCCGGATTCGTCGACACCCACGTGCACGGCGGCGGGGGCGGCAGCTTCTCGGCGGCGGCGCAGACCGAGACCGCCGTGCGACTGCACCGCCGGCACGGCACCACCACCCTGGTGGCCTCGCTGGTGACCGAATCGCCGGCGGATCTGCTGGAGCAGGTGCGCGGCCTGGCCGGGCAGGTTCGGGACGGCCTGATCGCCGGAATCCACCTGGAGGGGCCGTGGCTGTCGGCGAAACGGTGCGGCGCACACGATCCGGCACTGCTGCGCGACCCCGAAGCCGTTGAACTGCAATCGGTTTTCGACGCCGGCGACGGCACGATCCGGATGGTGACGCTGGCCCCGGAGCGCACCGGTGCGTTGGACGCGATCCGCCGCGTCGTCGACGCCGGCGCGGTGGCGGCCGTCGGCCACACCGAGGCGACCTATGAGCAGACCCGTGCCGCGATCGAGGCGGGGGCCACCGTGGGTACCCACCTGTTCAACGCGATGCGCCCGGTCCACCACCGCGAGCCCGGACCGGTGATAGCCCTGCTGGAGGATCCGCGTGTCACCGTCGAGGTGATCGCCGACGGCGTCCACGTCGACGGGGCGCTGTACCGCCATGTCACCCGCAGCGCCGGGCCCGACCGGGTTTCGCTGGTGACCGACGCGATGGCCGCCGCCGGCATGCCCGACGGCGCCTACCGGATCGGCCCGTTGGACGTCGCCGTCGAGGACGGGGTGGCGCACCTGGTCGGCACCGACACCATCGCCGGGAGCACCGCGACGTTCGACCGGCTGTTCCGGTTCGCGGTGGCCCACGGCGAGCGCGGTGGCCTGACCCGCGACGAGGCTCTGGACCTGGCGGTGCGGCAGTCCTCGGTCAACCCCGCCCGCGCCCTGGGCCTGCCCGACCCGACCCTGCGGGCCGGCGCGGCCGCCGACCTGGTGGTCCTCGACGGCGATCTGGTCGTCTCGGCGGTACTGTGCCGCGGCGAGTGGGTCGGCGAATCAGTCTCAGACGCCTAACGATTGGGTCTTGGCTCGGCATCACCGCTCGCGCGCGCGCTACCGCCTGTGGTCTGGTGGAGGGCGATGAGATCTCCCACGTTGCGTAAAACCGGCCTGGCCGCTGCCGGCGCCTCGGCGCTGATCGCCGTCGGCGCCCCGTTCGCGCTGGCCGCACCGACGGCAGTTCCGCCCTCGGACAGTTCCGGCTACCTGGAGTCCACGGCCCGCTGCACACAGCCCGACGTCGCGGTGCTGTTCGGCACGACGCAGACCTCGAGGATAGCGATCTGCAAGACCGCCGCCGGCGGCTATGAGTACCGCGGGGTGCGGATCAGCGACGGCGCCAAGCTGATCGCCGCGGCGACGCAGACCTCCGACACCACCTTCACCGTGAGGAACGACGGGGTGGTCTACACCGTCACGCCGACGGCGCTCAGCGTCACCGCCGGCGGGAACACCTTCCGCACCGAGACCTGGAGCGACTTCCACTCCGTGCAGTCGCCGGCGGCGGCGTCCTCAGGAACGGCCTCGCCGACCAGCCCGGGCAGCGCGGCACCGACCACCTCGGCGTCGAAGTCATCGGCATCCGCGGCGACCCCGGGCCTGACGACTTCACCGGCGGCAAAGCCGGCGACCACTCCCTCGCCAGCGGCCCCGCTGCCTCCGCCGATGGCGGCCGAAGTGGGCGGCGGCGCGTCGTCCTCCTCCGGTGAGTGACCCGTACCCGCTCGGGACGAGACCCGCTAGCGGTGCCGCGTGATGGCAGGTGCCGTCCAGCTGCCGTCGAGGATCGGCTGCTCCGGGGAGTACATCCGCAGGTAGGCGTTGAACCCGCGGCCGGCGGGGGCTTTGAGCCAGTTCACTCCCGGGTCGCCGGGATCCCGTGGTGAGAAGACGATGTCGATGGAACCGTCTGGGCGGCGGCGGAGTTCGTCGGGGCGACTGCTGCTGACGCTGTAGCGGTTCTGTGCGTTGCGGACCAGACGACCGGAGGCGGTGTAGACGGTCACCGACCAGAACGCGCCCACGGGCGGCTCCTGGCCCGGGGCGAACTGCAGTGTGTAGGAACCAAAGCCTTTCAGCGGCAGCAATTTCGCGCTCAGCAGGCCCGCGGAGTACACCGCTTCGTCCGGGGTGTTGGCCAGCAGGCCGGCCTCGGCCACACCCGCGCGCAGCAGGTAGTCGGTGCCGTAGTTCCCGATCGCGGCGTCCGGCGTGGCCCAGCCGCGGTTCTGCAGTGCCGTGCCGTACTGGCTGAGCGTGGTCAGCAGCGGAAGCAGCGCAGCGGTGCCGTGCACCGCGAGACCCGCTGCGACTCTCGACAGGATGCCGAGGTTGGCGTCGGCGACGCGCAGGCCCGGACCCACACCGATCTTCGCCATCGCCGCCAGCGCGGGGGCGTCGATGGACGGTGGCGGGTTGAGTTCCATTGCGGCGCTGATGGCGTCGAGGTAGCGGATGCCCGGTCTGGGGATCGGGATGACGGGGCTGACGGTGCCCCCGGACGGGTCGAGCGTGTACTGCTTCATCAGCTCGATCGCCTGCAACTGGTCAGCGGGACCGCCGGCGAGCGTGCGGCCCAGCGCCAGCATGCTGCTGTAGGGAACCGCCACCGCAGCCACGTCGGCCGGGAGATCGGCCTGCGGACCACCGGTCCAGGTCATGGCGTACTTACCCGGGCCGGATCCGGTCGTGCGCGAGCCGATGTAGCCCGAGACGTTGGTGTAGGGATCGGTCAGCTGGAAGCTGAAATAGCGACTGCCCATGTCGGGGACGGAGAGCACCACAGGTCCGTTGCTGAGGTCGAGTTCGGCCAGCGAGTAGAACGTGTCGACGTTGGGCCGTTTACCCTCCCCGATCTCCGTCCAGATCGGGCCGGGATCCTGGCTGGCGAAGCTCGTCAACGAGTGAATCGTGTTGACGTCCCCGACGGTCTGGCGTACTCGCTGATACTCCATCAGCGGATAGCCGTAGATGTATGCCCGGGCGGCCAGCACCGCGGACTTGACGGGGCCCGGCGGCCTGACGGCGGCTTGGCGGGCCTGTGCGCCGGCCGGCGATACCGGTTTGGCCGCAACGGGTTCGGCATTGCGTCGGGCACCCGCCGCGGCTCTGACGCGGCCGGGGGTCCGGGGGGTGTGCTGCGCGGGCCGGTCCGCTCCGGCGCTCACCGCGGAACGGCCGGCTCCGTCGTCGGCCGCCGCGGTCCACGGCGCGGCCAGCATCGCCACACCCATCCCCGCGGCGACCACGCCCGCCCGCAGCAACGTCTGTCCCGATGTCATGGTCACTTCGTTCAGGGAAACTCGATGTAGCGGCCGGCGCCGGCCGCCGTCGCGCGGTCGAGGACCAGCGCACCGAGCGCCACGTCGTCCATCGCGATGCCCATGTTGAGGAACATCCGTCTGCCCGTGGTCGGCACGTCGACCTCACCCGACACCACCGCGGCCAGATGGGTTTCGGGTTTGGGCAGGCCGAAGAAGTAGAGCTCGTCGGCGACCGAGGTGTACTGACCGATGTCGTCGACACAGTAGATGACGGCGTCGCGAAATGCCTTGGGCGCCATGGCGTCGTCGTAGTCCACCGGCAACAGCAGCGCATCGGGGTCGGTGTTGGCGCAGTCGAGCTTGGGGTCCAGCGGAACCGTGATGGTGGTGATCACCAGATCCGCGCCGGCGACCGCGTCAGTCGGCGATTCGGCGAGTCGGGTCACCCGGTCGCCGGCCTTCTCGTCGAACATCTCCTGTGCGCGGCCGGCATTGCGGTCGTAGGCGCTGATGTGGGTGATTCCGGGGTGCTCCTCGAGAGCCACCTCAAGGTGGCGGTGTCCCTGTAGCCCGCAGCCGACGATCGCCAGGTGCTTGAAGTCGCCGGGCACGTGGCGCATCGTCACGCCGGACACCCCGGGGGTGCGCATCTCGGTGATCCACCCGCCGTCGAGGATCGCCAAAGGGCGGCCGGTCTCGGGATCGTTCATGATCATCACGCCGTAGATGTAGGGCAGGCCCTTGGCGTTGTTCTGCTCGTAACCGGCCCCCCACTTCACCCCGATCCGATCGGACCCGCCGAGATAGGCCGGCATGGCGTGGATGAACGCGTCCTCGCGGGAGGTGACCTTGGGCTTGGGCGGGTTCTGCACCAGGCCGCGGGCCTTCTGGCGGAAAGCGTCCTCGAGGACGTCGATGATTTCGGACCAGGTCAGTCCGAGGCCGTCCAGGTCCGCGCGGTTGAGGACCAGCATCTGGTTGTCGCTCACCCGCATGAGGTTATCGGTGCGGGGACGGGCAGGCCCGGGGAACCGGCGGTTACGGGTCTTTGGACCCCGGTCGGTCCGGGGCCGGCGCGGCATCGTGCTCCCCCAGATCTATCTCGAGGCGGCGCGGGCGAACGACAGCCTGTTCGAGTGACTCGCGTCAAGCCCGATCGGCCAGCAGTTCGTTGCGCAGCAGTTCGACCCTTGTCTTGATCTCGTCGCGGATCGGCCGCACGGCGTCGATTCCCTTGCCGGCCGGGTCGTCGAGCTTCCAGTCCCGGTAGCTCACCCCGGGCAGTACCGGACAGGCGTCCCCGCATCCCATGGTGACGACCACGTCGGCGTCGGCAACGTCCTGTTCGGTCAGCAGTCTCGGTGACTGCCCGGAGATGTCGATCCCGATCTCGGCCATCGCCTCGACAGCGGCCGGATTGACCTGCGCGGCAGGCGAACTGCCCGCCGAGCGCACCCGGACGGCATCGCCGGCAAGATGACGCAGAAACCCCGCGGCCATCTGGGAGCGGCCGGCGTTGTGGATGCAGACGAACAGCACCGACGGCCGGGAGGTCATTTCGCCGCCCTTCCGGCAGCCGCGAAGCGTCGCCGCAGCGCCAATGACACGTACACCAGTGCCACCAGCACCGGCACCTCGATCAACGGCCCGACCACCCCGGCAAGCGCCTGGCCGGACGTCGCTCCGAACGTGGCGATCGCGACGGCGATGGCGAGCTCGAAGTTGTTGCCCGCGGACGTGAAAGCCAGTGTGGCGGTCCGGGGATAGCCGATTCCCAGCGCCGCGCCGAGGGCGTAGCCACTGCTCCACATGATCGCGAAGTACGCCAGCAGGGGCAGCGCGATGCGCACCACATCCCAGGGGCGGGAGGTGACCTGTTCGCCCTGCAGCGCGAACAGGATCACGATCGTGAACAACAGTCCGTACAGCGCCCAGGGGCCGATGCGGGGCAGGAAGACCGACTCATACCACTGCCGGCCCCGTGCCTTTTCGCCGCAGCGACGGGTCAGGTATCCCGCCACCAGGGGGATGCCGAGGAAGATCAGCACCGATTTCGCGATCTGCCATGGCGAAGTGTCGATCGCGGTCTGTTTCATGCCGAGCCAGCCCGGCAGAACGGTCAGGTAGAACCAGGCCAGTGCGGCGAAGAAGCACACCTGGATCACCGAGTTGATCGCCACCAGGACGGCGGCCGCCTCGCGGTCGCCCGCGGCCAGGTCGTTCCAGATGATCACCATCGCAATGCACGGAGCCAGGCCGACGATGATGATGCCGGTGCGGTATTCGGGCAGATCCGGCAGGAACAGCCACGC
>JAPOHV010000058.1 GCA_029979305.1 Mycobacteriaceae bacterium
CCCCGGTATTTCGGATGCGCTGGCCTCCTACACCTTCGGCGCGTTCGGACTGCCGCTGTGGCAGATGGCCGTCGGTGCGCTGATCGGCTCGGGGCCGCGGGCGGTCGTCTACACCGCGCTGGGAGCGTCGATCTCGGACCTGAATTCGCCACTGGCCTACGCGGCGATCGCGGTGTGGTGCGTCATGGCGATCATCGGCGCGTTCGGCGCCCACCGCGGCTACCGCAGCTGGCGGGCACGCTCGCGGCAGGGGGGCGACGGGTACCGTTGAACGGTCACTCCCCACGAAAGGCCCTCCACCATGAGCTACTCCCGCAGCCTGATCCCGGCAGTCCTGGTCGCGGTGGCACTGGTTTCGGCGGCGTGCGGCGCATCCAAGGAAGCGCCCCCGACTGCCCCCTCGGGCTCTTCGGCGCGACCCTCCGCGACGGAGAAGGGCGTCATCAAGGCCCCCAAGCAGGCGTTCAACCCCAACGGCAACGCCGCCGACGGAATCGCGGCCCTCGAAAGCCAGGGCTACACCGTCGTCGTGCAGAACGGCGGCGGGGATCCCGGTAAGCGCAACCCACTGTCGCAATGCCGGATCGCCGGCGTCGACGGTCTGCGCGGGGATACCCCGCCGGAGAACACCACCGTCTACCTGACCGTCGCCTGCTAAGGCACGTGCTGCCCGGCAAGTGAATCCTGCTGCGGGACAACAGGTTCGACCACTATCGGAGTCTCGGAGCCGCCGCTGAACTTGGTGACCCGCTGCGAGTCCGGCAGGCCGGCGTCCACCTGCCCGGCGATCGGAGTGCCGGTTCCGCGGCCGGCTTCGAGCGGGGCCGGGTGGTGGCCCTGCAGGCTGGACGCCAGCCCGACCGTCACCGCCGCGCCGACCACCGAGTTCGCGCCGAGCAGCACCAGGGCGCTCTTCCATCCCGCCACCGGCTCGGCCCGCGGCCCCATGCGCATCCACGACCAGGCCGCACCCATGACGATGTAGCACTCAAGCAGCAGCGCGCAGATGCCGACCGCCTGCACCGCGGCGGTCGCGGCGCCATTCGAGCCGAACGACCCGCCCGCCGCGCGGGAATGGATCCACAGCGCGGCGACCCCGGTATTGACCCCGATCCCGGCGGCCAGCAGCAGCGCCGGCGGCCGGTTCCAGGTCAGCACCGCCCAGACCACCTGGAACATCGCGACCGACGCGAAGAAGAACCCCGCCGGTATCGAGTCGCGCCAGTGCCCGGGGATCACGGCGAAATGGATCACCGCCGCGCCGACCGACGCGATCGCGGCGGCCCGCGCCGCCACCATGCTGTCGGTCACGCCTTCTGCCCTGGACGTCATCGTCCTGATGCTGCCGACCGCCACGTAAGCCGAACAGCACCAATTCATAACGGTCGGATGCCGTTTCGGCGAAACCGCCGTGGCGGATGGCAACCGAAACCGCCGTGGATGTACCCGCTACCTGCAAGGCTGGGGGGATGTTCGTCAAAATGCTGCTGGCCCCGCTGTCCGTCGCCACCCTCGGCGGCGTGGGCGTGCTGGCGTCGTTCGCCACCGTCGGCAGTGCGCTGGTCGCCGGTTCGGCGGGCACCGTGGGAAGTGCCGCGGTCGCGGGATCGATGGGAACGGTGGGCAGCGTGGCCGTCGCCGGCTCGCTGGGCACCGTCTCCAGCGCCGCGGTGGCCGGGTCCATCGGCACCTTCGGCAGCGCCGCGGTGGCCGGGTCCATCGGCACCGCGCTGTCGCTGGCGATGAGCGGATGCGCGGCCTGCCTGGCGTGTGTCAACTGCCGCCGCTGCCGGGCCTGCGTAGCGTGCGCGGACTGCGAGGACTGCGTGGGCTGCGTCGGGTGCCAGAACTGCTCGGGGCTGCGGAACGCCGTCGGACTGCGCGACGTCCACGTGCCGGTCGCGGCCTGACGGGGGTGTTGGCTCAGCCCGCCGAGCCGGCGGCGATCACCGCCCGATTGCGTGCTGCGACAGCGGGAATCCACATCTTCGCCCACCCCCGGTCGTAGGTGAGGAAGCCGTTGACCTCGTTCTCGACGTCGGTGCTCTGGGTGTAGATAGCCCCGGAGAGACCGGTGTCGCGGATGACGGCCTCCAGCGCCCGGCTCACCTCGACGTAGCGCCGGGTCAGCTGCTCCTGGCTGAAGGCCATCTCGTAGGACTGCGCCGGGCCCGGCCACCGGTTGGCGGGAACCATCCCCAGTCCGCCGTATTCGCCCTGCACCAGCGGCCGGCTGTCGACCGCCGGGCTGCTGCCGACCAGCCTGACGCCGTGGGTCGGGGGTGCCGGCCGGCTGGGGCCGACGTAGGTGTGGTCGTCGTAGATGTCGCCGATCCCGCTGTCACCGCGCGACTTACAGCAGTTGACTCCGCTGTTGGCGTTGACCATCCGGGTCGGGTCGGCCTGCTTGACCGCGCTGGCGATGCGAGCGGTGTCGAACTCGCCCCAGCCCTCGTTGAACGGCACCCAGCCGACGATGGACGTCACACTGCGGAGCTGGTCGACCACCTCGAGCAGTTCCTTCTCGAAGTTCGCCTTGGCAGCCACCACCGGTTCGGGAGCCGGCCCGCGCGGAATACGAAGGGATACATCCAAAGACGGCATGTCCTGCCACACCAGCAGGCCGAGCCGGTCCGCCCAGTAGTACCAGCGGGCCGGTTCGACCTTGGCGTGCTTGCGCACGAAGTTCATGCCCAACTGCTTGACCACCTCGAGGTCGGACTTGAGCGCCTCGTCGGTGGGGGCGGTGTAGATGCCGTCGGGCCAGTAACCCTGGTCCAGCGGGCCGTGCAGGAAGGTGATCCGCCCGTTGA
Organism: Mycobacteriaceae bacterium; assembly: GCA_029979305.1. Taxonomy (GTDB): domain Bacteria; phylum Actinomycetota; class Actinomycetes; order Mycobacteriales; family Mycobacteriaceae; genus Mycobacterium. Next base: position 2,814 of record JAPOHV010000058.1, read on the forward strand.
GCGCGATCCGGGGGCGTCCGAGCCGGTCGGCGACGGTGCCGATGGTGCGCAGACCGGCGTAGCCGGACACCGCGTCGACCACCTTGCCGGACGGGTCGACCAGGCCGACCTTCACGTCGTAGAGGTATGGGTCGTCCGGACTCCACAGCCGCGGTCTGGGTACCGGCAGGCGGATCGCCTCACCGGGTGCGCCGGAGGCGATCGCGACCACCCGGCCGCCGCGTTCGGCGACGAACACCACGGCCCGCTCGTCCCGGGCTCCCGACGTTTGCGGGGTGACCGTCAGGCCGGTGAGATCGGTGTCGATGTCGAGCCGGTCGAGGTGGGCCGGGTTGACCGGCTCGACCCAGACCGTCTGCCAGATCCCCGACGCGCCGGTGTAGAACAGCCCCTCCGGTCGGCTGCGCTGCTTGCCGACCGGGAACGGGCCGGCCTCGTTGCGGTCCCGGGCCGAGACGACGATCTCTTCCTCGCCCGTCCAGCGCAGCGCCGGGGCGATGTCGACGCTGAAGGCGGTGTATCCGCCCTCGTGGTGGGCCACCTGCTGGCCGTTGACCCACACGTCGGCGATCTGGTCGACCGCCCCGAAGTGCAGCAGCACCTGCTGGCCGCGCCAGGCGGGCGGGAGGTGGAAGACCCTGCGGTACCACATCTCGTCGTCGTGGCGCTGGATGCCCGACAGCGCCGACTCCACCGGGTAGGGCACCAGGATCTGCTCGGCGAACCCGTGCGGCCCGGGCGGGGTTTTCAGCGGAGCTTTACCGGAGCGGCCGAGGTAGTCCCACACCCCGTTGAGGTTGAGCCAACTGGCGCGCGCCAGCTGCGGCCGTGGATATTCGGGCAGCGCGTTGGCGGGCCCCACCAGGGCCGTCCACCGGGTCGGCAGCGGGGCGGCGCCCGGGTGCCATGCGGCCGTCGCGGCGCCGGCCTGCCCGGTCACCGGCGGGAGGGTCATGGAAAGCACCGTCAGCAGCACCGCCGCGACACGACTGCCGAGGTTGCGCAACGACCCTCACCGACCTGATTCCATCCGTAGTGGCAGAGGTCGAATCCTGACACGCATCCCGTGCCAGAGGCGGTACTTCAGCCCAAGAACCGGGGTCTCACAAGCCGTCGATGTGGATGGTGAAGATCGCCCAATCCGAGGTGCCGACATCATTGGGGTTGGGGTACCGGTTCAGGTATGCCTGAGATACCGGGATTTCCCAGCCGTCCGTTTCGCGCTTGACCCACAGCCTCGTCGAGCCCCAGATCTCCCGATGGGAATCCCCCTCTTTCCAGCCGCTACGCACCGGTCTGCCGGACGAATGTCCGGGAGGAGTGAACTGCGTCTGGGGCCGCCCTGAAACCCCATCCTTGATCCACAGTTTCGCCGGGTTTCCGACGGGCTGTCCCTCCGGGGCTTTGTAGAACTGCAGGACTCCGGCGTAGTCGAGCTGATAGGGGACCTCGGCTCCGGGCTCCAGGACTGCCTCGGACATATGCCCGTCCATGAACGTGGTCTTCACCACGATGCGTTGACCGGTGAAGTTCTTGACCATCCCCTGAACGCCGTCTTCGTTGTAGTAGACGGCAGCCTCCGATTGGCCGAGGAGCGGAGCACCCGACGTGGCGAGCAGCGGCGTGGACGGCAGCACCCCGACGGCCGGCGAGTGATAGTTGTACCACTCCGGGTTGTATGCCGGTGGCCTGGTGTACTCGGCACCAACCGGCTCGGACGCGAACGGCGAGCAGCCCGTGCTGGACTTGCCGCCACGGGGACAGGCGGTCTCCGACCAGATCGCTCCGGCGAGCTTGGTGGTGATCAGGTTCGCGAGGGTGAAGTTCGCCCTGGTCAGGTTCGCACCGGAGAGATCGGCGTTCGCCAGCATCGCGCCGGTGAGATCAGTGGCGGTGAAGTTGGCGTTGGCGGCCTTGACGTCGGTGAGAGTCGAGCCGGTGAGGTCCGCGCCGGAGAGGTCTGCGCCGCTGAGGTCGCTGCCGGTGAGGTCGGCTTTGGCGAGCTTGGCCCCGATCAGCTTGGCGCCGTTGAGCTTTGCCTTCTTCAGGGCGGCGTTGGTGAGGTTCGCCGAGGACAGCGTCGCCCGCGTGAGATCAACACCCGATGCCGCCATGCCGGCCAGATTGGCGGTGCTGAGGTCGGCATCGGTGAGGTTGGCGTTGTCGAGCTTGACCGCGGTGAAGACCGCCTTGGTCGCTAACACCGAGGCCAGGGTGGCGCCGGTGAGGGTCGCCCCGGTCAGATTGGTATTCACCAGGCGCGCACCGGTCAGATTCGCGTTGGTCAGGTTGACGTTCGCCAGCGACAGGTCTGAGAGAACCGCGCCGCTGAGGTCGGCGCGGGTGAGGTTGGCACCGGCCAGCGTCGGCGGGGAGAGATCGAGGGCCATCTTGCTGAGGTTCGCCCGGGTGAGATTGGCTTCGCCGAGGTTGGTTCCGGTCAAGTCCTTGCCACGCAGGTCCTGGCCGGTGAGGTTGGCGCGGTTCAGGTTCGCACCCGTCAGCGTGGTGCCGGTGAGGTCCTTGCCTTCCAGGTTGGCGCCGTTGAGCTTGGCGCCGGTGAGGTTTGCGTTCTTCAGGTCGGTGCCGGTGAGGGTCGTCCCGGTCAATTCCGATCCGGTCAGGTTGGCCGCCCACAGTTTCGTGTTGCGCAGGTCCTTACCGGCGAGGTTCGCATTCGTCAGGTTCGCCAGCGACAGGTCGGCCCCGGAGAGCACCGTGCCGTCCAGGTTCTTGCCCCGAAGATTCAGCCCGCGCAGGTTCGCGTTGGCCAGCACCGTCCCGGCGAGGACGGTGTCGGTCACGATCGCGTTCACCAGCGTCGCGCCGGTCAGGTCCGCGTTGGTGAAGAAGGTGCCGGTGAGATCCTGGTCCGCCAGATTGGCCGACTTCAGTTGCGCGCCGCTGAAATTCGCTCCGCGCAGGACCGTGCCGGTCAGGGTCACACCCGTGAGCACGGCCTGGTCGAGGTTGGCACCGGCGAGGTTCGCCGCGGTGAGATTGGTTCGGGTCAGGTGTGCGCCGACGAGCTGGGCGCCGGTCAGCACGGCCTCGGACAGGTCGATGCCGGTGAGGCGCTGGCCGCTGAGGTCGGCGGCGGTCATGTTGGCCAGGCGGAGGTTGCGGCTGCCGTCCAGGGCGCTCCCGCGCAGATCGGCCCGGGTGAGGTCGGCCCCGTCGAGCCGGCTGCGCAGCAGTAGGGCGTCCTGCAGGACGGCGCCACCCAGATCGGCCTGGGCCAGGTTGGCTCCGGTCAGGTCGGCGCCGATCAACGACGCTCCCGGCAGCCTGCCGGTGGCGAGGTTCGTCCCGCGCAGCAGTGCCCGGTTGAGAATCGTCCCGGTGAAGTTCACCTCGGTCAGGGTCTGGCCCGCCAGGTCCGCTCCGGTGAGGTCGAGCCCGGAGCAGTCCTTGGCGGCCACGCAGGCCGCGGTTCCCCACTGCCCGACATCACTGCCGACCGGGAAAAAATCCCGGCGCAGCAGCCACAACCCGCCGGTGAGGACGTCGGTGATCGGGTTCGACGGCAGGACTGACAGCCACCGACCGACACGGTCAACCACCCGTTCGGCGGCGAACATGGCGCTGCTGACAGCCGGGGCCTTGGCCACAGCCGCCCTCGGTGCGCCGTATGCCACCGAGCCCTCCCTGGCGGCAACCGGACGCGCAAGCCCCGCGTCGGGAGCCTGCGCGGCGGCGGGTTCCGGAGCGCTCTGTTGCTCCGCACTCTGCCGCCCTGCGATGGACGGCATCGTCAGTGGCGCAACGGGATCGGCAGCGAGGGCGGCTACCGGCCGAGAGATCCGAACCGATTCCCGCAGAGCGGCCGCCGGGCGGACCGGGTTGTCACGGCGAGTCCGTGTGTCCTGCGCACCAACACGTTTGGGGCCGGCAGGCCGCGACTGGCGCGGCCCCCGCTGAGCGGCAGTGGAACCCTCCGCACCCGGGGAGGACGACGCGGCGGTATCCGCCGCGCTTCCGGTGTCGGCGACCGCCGGCGTCGCAACCGCACCGGCGAACCCGACGATACCAAGTGCGACCGCAAGTGCCCCCACCCGTCCCACGACGAACACGCTAGGAGAACCCACCCCGCAGCTTGATCTTGCCATCTCGTCATCCATCCCCAGAGAACCAGTTCAATAGCTGAGCAACTCAAACTAACACCATCGGCCCATCGCGGTCTTTGCCCGAGGTAGGCGGCCCGACTTAGGTTGGCAGGCATGCCCCGCCACCGATTCGCCCAGGTCGACGTGTTCACCGACGTCCCGTTGCGGGGTAACCCGGTGGCCGTTGTCTTCGAGGCCGACGGCCTGAGCACCGCTCAGATGCAGGCCTTCTGCGACTGGACCAACCTCAGCGAGGCTACCTTCCTGGTAGCGCCCACCGACCCGGCGGCCGACTACGCGTTGCGCATCTTCAGCCCCGGCCGGGAGTTGCCGTTCGCCGGCCACCCCACCCTGGGCACCTGCCACGCCTGGCTGTCAGCCGGCGGGCAAAAGCGCAACGCGGACAGGGTGATTCAGCAGTGCGGAGCGGGCCTGGTGGAGATCCGTCACGGCCGCGACACCCTGGCGTTCGCCGCGCCGCCACTGCACCGCAACGACCCGCTGCCGGCGGGCGAACTCGACCGCGTCGTCGCCGCACTGCGACTCGACCCCGGCGACGTCGTGGAACACCGCTGGTGTGACAACGGGCCGCAGTGGCGCGGGATCCTGCTGGCCTCGGCCGAGCAGGTGTTGGCGGTGCGGCCGCGACCGGAGCTGATGGACGGACTGGACGTGGGGATCGCCGGGCCGCACCCCGCCGGCGGCCCGGCCGATCTCGAGGTGCGGGCTTTCTTCACCGGTAACGGCGGAGCGCTCGCCGAGGACCCGGTGACCGGATCACTGAACGCCGCGCTGGGCCAGTGGCTGATCCCGGCCGGACGGCTACCGCGCCGTTACGTGGCGCGGCAGGGCACCGTCCTGGGCCGCGACGGCCGGGTCAGCGTCGAATTCGACGGCGCCGCAACGTGGGTCGGCGGCCGCAGCGTGACAGTGCTGTCCGGGGAAGCCCGCTTCTAGGACGCCGGCGGCTGCGCCGTGGGGTCGAGGTACCACGGCGGCGGCGGCGCGGAGGTGGAGTAGTAGCCGGGCGGCAGCGCGGGGCGACCGGTGGCCGGGCCGGCGCCGCCGTTGGAGGTGGACGGGGTCTCCGAACCCGGGGCGTTGATCGAGACGTAGCCGGGCGGCAGCGCCGGGGCCGGGCCGGCGCCGGCCGGCACCGCGGGTATCCCGCCGCCGGGGCCCATCGGGTCACCCGGGGTCAGCGATGGGTCGCGGGCCTGATGCCACAGGTCGATCAGCGAGCCGAGGATGCCGCCGTTGCCGTTGGCGTTGGGGTTCTGCACCGGCGGCACCGACGGGCGGGGCACCGGCGGAAGCTCGCTGGGGGCAAGTGCGGCCGGCACCGGCGCGCCGGGGGCGGGAGCGCCCGGGGCAGCTTCGCCGGGAGCCGGTGCGGGAGCAGCGGCTGCCGGGTCCACCGGGACCGGGGGCTGGTGCGGGGTCATCGGATTGTTCGACACCGGCGGTGGGGGCGGCGGTGCGACCTCGGTGGTGGTGACCGGCGCCGGCTCAGCGGGGTCGGCGAACGCCGGAGCGCCTGCGGGCAGCCCGGCGAAAGCCAGGGCCACGACGAGGGCTGCGGCCGATCGGCGCCGTTGCGTCATGGGGACGATCGTCGCACACCGGCCGACCCCCTCAGTTGCCGCGCCGACGCAGCAGGCGCCAGCCGCCGGTCGACCACAGCGCCCAGGCGATCAGCACGGGCTGGAAGAACAGCCGGACCAGTCGGGCCCGGTCGCTGTTCAGGCCGAAGGCATCGCGGTGGTGCAGCCACTGGGCGATGTTGCCCGGGAAGACCGCGACGAAGAACGCCGCCAACAGCAGGCCCACCACCGCGCGACGTCTTACCAGCAGGATCATGGCAACACCCAGCGCCATCTCGACCACGCCGGAGGCGAGCACCGTGATATCCGCCGGCAACGGCAGCCATGGCGGCACCTGAGCGCGGAATTCCTCGCGGGCGAAGGTCAGGTGGCCGATGCCGGCGACGATCATGAATGCGCCGAGCACGATGCGCCCCGCCCTCTGGATGGGCGTCTCCGCTTCGGTTTCGGTGGCCATGGCTGATTCCCAGTCAACCATCCTGTCCCCGCCGACTACCGTCGACGCGGTGACGACCCTTGCCCGGCCGCGACGGGCTGCCGGAGCCGGAGCCCTCGTCGTCGCTCTGGCCGCGGCCCCCGGCTGCGCCCGCCCGGCGCCCCCGCCGCCACCGGCCGTCACCACCGTCACGCCGACGTCGGCGGCCGCCCCGGCGCCGGCACCGCCGCCGATCGTGACGCCCGAGGATGCGATGCCGGCCGTCTCGGCCCTGGTGAACGACGCGATCACCGCACCGCGGATGCCCGGGGCGGTAATCCAGATCGGGCACGGCGGCGACATCGTTGTCAGCCGGGCGTTCGGCCTGCGCAAGCTTCCCGGTGAGCCGGGGCTCGCCGGCGCCCCCGCGCCCGCCGAGCCGATGACCGTCGACACCATCTTCGATCTGGCGTCGCTGAGCAAGATCCTCGGGACGACCACCGCGCTGCTGCAGCTCTACGAACAGGGCAAGGTCGCACTCGACGATCCGGTGCAGAACTACCTGCCCGAGTTCAACCCGGCCGACGACCCCCGACGCGCCCAGGTGACGGTGCGGATGCTGCTCACCCACCACTCCGGCATCGGCGGCGACCTGAGTCATCAGGGTCCGTGGGGGCTGGTGGCCGCCGACAAGGCCGACGGCATTCATCGGGCGCTGACCGCCCCACTGGAGTTTCCGCCCGGCGAGCTTTTCCACTACTCCGACATCGGCTTCATCATCCTGGGCACGCTGATCGAGAAGATCACCGGCGAGCCGCTGGACGTCTACGTCCAGGACAACGTGTTCGCCCCGCTGGCCATGACCGACACCCGCTACCTGCCCGGGGCGAAGGCGTGCGGTCCGCACCGGATCATCGGCAACGCGATCGCCGTCGACCCGGCCGGGCGCCGGAGCACCTCATGCCCGGACGGTTCGTGGTCGACCGACCTGCTGGCCCGCGTCGCACCGACCGCGCGCGACGAGGACACCCCGGGCATCAACCCCGACTTCGACCGTTCGCTGCGCGGAACCGTCCACGACCCGACGGCACGGCGGATGGGCGGGGTGGCCGGTAGCGCGGGTGTGTTCTCGACGGCGCGGGACGTCGGCAGGTACGCCCAGGCTCTGCTCGACCGGCTGGCCGGGCGGCCCAGCACGTTCCCGCTGAAGCGGTCCACCCTGGAGTTGATGACCAGCCCGCAGCAGCCCGGACACCACCCCGGGCAGATTGCCGCGGCCAATTACGCTGTGCAGGAGGCGATCTCGCTGACACCCAACACCGCCGATCCGCTGCTCGCGCCGCACTATCCGGCGATACCGGGTCAGGACCTTCGTGGGTTCGGCTGGGATATCGACACACCGCACTCGACTCCGCGCGGCCTGATCTTCCCGGTCGGCAGCTTCGGCCACACCGGGTTCACCGGAGTGACGGTGTGGATCGACCCGGCGTCGGAGACGTATGTGGTGGTGCTGGCCAACGTGATCCACCAGCGCGGCGGGCCGCCGGTGGCCAAGCTCAGCGGCGAGATCGCCACTGCGGCGGGCCGCGCGCTGCACCTGTACGGGAACTGACCGTGAAGTCAAGGGCACTGGGCGCGGCACTGGTCTGGGTCGCAGCCGTCGTCGTAGCGCCAGCCCAGGCCGGAGCGGCGCCGCCGGACGACGGGCCGATGGTGATCGCGCACCGCGGCGGCACCGGGGACTCCCCCGAGAACACCGTTCTCGCCATCACCAATGCGGTGCAGGCCGGTGCGGACGGGCTGTGGCTCACCGTGCAGGCCAGCGCCGACGGGGTGGCCGTGCTGTACCGCCCGGCGGACCTGGCGGACCTGACCGACGGCAGCGGGCCGGTGAACGCGAGGACGGCGGCCGAACTCGGGCGGCTCAACGCCGGGTGGAACTTCGCGGCGGACGGCGGGTATCCCTACCGGGAGCATCCCGCCCCGATCCCCACCCTGGAGCAGGCGCTGACAGTTGTTCCGCCGGACATGCCGTTGTTCCTCGATCTCAAGCAGAAACCGGCCGCCCCGGTGGTCGCCGCGGTGGCCGACGTGCTGCGCCGGACGGGCTCGCAGGGGCGTGCCACCATCTACTCCACCGACACCGGGATCACGAATCTGGCTGGGCGGCAACCGGATCTGCGGGTGGCGGAGAGCCGTGACATCACCCGGCAGCGACTACTCAACGTGGCGTTGGCGCACCGCTGCGACCCACCGCCGTCGCCGGGCACGTGGGCGGGTTTCGAACTGCACCGCGACCTGACCGTCACCGAGCAGTTCACCCTCGGCACCGGCGTCTCCGGGGTGGCCGCCGAGCTGTGGGACCCGGAGTCGGTGGGGTGCTTCACCGCTGCGCCCGGCAGCCGGGTCATCGGTTTCGCGGTGAACACCGAGGAGGACTACCGGTTGGCGGCAAAGATCGGGTTGGACGCGGTGCTGGTGGACTCCCCTCGCGCAGCCCGCGGATGGCGGGGCTGACCGCTACCGGCGCGCGTAGTCGTCGAGGATTCGCCGCAACGCGGTGACCTCGTCGCCGTCGATGCTGACCGAATCGAGTTCTTCGTCCATGGCGGGGTTGGTGTACTCCATCAGCGAGGCGCGGGTGGCCCTCGCTGAACTGTGAAACGCGTGCGCGCCGGTGAACCGGGCCAGCTCGAGAAGGTTGGTGGAGCGCACACCGGATCCCGGCATGATCGTGATGCGTTCTCCCGCTTGGGAAACCAGTCGCCTGAGCATGTCCATGCCCAGGTCGACGTTCGGGCGCAGGCCACTGGTGAGGATCCGCGAGCAGCCGATCCCGATGACGTCTTCCAGGGCGACCGCGGGATCGTTCACCCGGTCAAAGGCCCGGTGGAAGGTGACCTGCATGGAACCCGCCCGCCGGACCAACTCCGCGCAGCGGTCGACGTCGACACGGCCGTCCCCGCGCAGCATGCCGATCACCACTCCGTCGCAGCCCAACTGCTCGCACTGTCCGACGTCGGCGATCATGGCGCGGAATTCCGCGTCGGTGTAGAGGAAGTCCCCGCCCCGCGGCCGGATGATCGGAAACAGCTGGATGGACGTGCGCTGCCGGGCCAGCGCGATCATCCCGTAGGACGGGGTGGTGCCACCCTCGTGCGGATTCGCGCACAGCTCGATTCGGTCGGCGCCGCGGTCCTGGGCCGTCACGCACGACCCGAGATCGAATCCGATGACCTCCAACTCCACCCGGTCATTATCGGTAACGAGCAGCGCGGGAAGGCCGCACCAGGGTCCTTAGTCCTCTGCGGGATCTAGATCCCTAATCGCTCCGACGGTCCATACCCCGGCGAGCGGGATTCACTCACGATCGACATACCCGCAATTCAGCGTTTTCACACCATTCGAGGTGACAGTGATGGTCCTCAACAGGGTCGGAGTTGCTCCTCGCCGGACGCCGGACCAGCAGGATTCGCAGGCCGCCATCACCGAGATGTTCCGCCGGCTCGCCGTGCTCGATCCCGGTTCGCTGGAGTTCCGCCGCCTGCAGGACCGCATCGTGGTCACCTGCCTGCCGATCGCCGACAGCATCGCCCGCCGGTTCGCGGGCCGCGGCGAGACTCGTGACGATCTGGTTCAGGTCGCCCGCGCCGGCCTGGTCGGGGCGGTGAAACGCTACAACGTCGAAGCCGGAACGGAGTTCGTCGCGTTCGCAGTTCCCACCATCGTCGGTGAGCTCAAACGCCATTTCCGCGACAACAGCTGGTCGGTGAAGGTCCCGCGGCGCATCAAGGAACTCAACTCGCAACTCGGCCCCACCAGCGCGGCGCTGCGGCAGACCCTCGGCCGGGAACCCACCCCGGCCGAACTGGCCGCCGAGCTCGGCGTCAGCCAGCAGGATGCCGGCGAGGCGCTCTCCGCCGGCCGGGCCTACCGGACGGTGCCGCTGGACGCCCCGCACAGCAGGGACGGCCAGTCGATCTGGGAGACCCTGGGCGACCCGGACGGCCATCTGGACCAGATCGAGGACCGGGAGACGCTGCGCTCGCTGCTGATCGGGCTGCCGGAGCGGGAGCGCACCGTGCTGCTGCTGCGCTACTTCGAATCGCTGAGCCAGAGCCAGATCGCGTCGCGGGTCGGAATCTCGCAGATGCACGTCTCGCGGGTGCTCGCCAAGTCGCTGGCCCGGCTGCGCAGTCAGTTGCAGCCGCTGGCCGATACCGCGTAGCCCACAGCGGGGACCGTCGCGCGGACTGCCGCGGCTACCATCCGACGATGGGCACAACGCTGATCTTCGGCCACCGCAACCCCGACACCGACTCGATCTGTTCGGCGCTGGCCTACGCGGACCTCAAAGCCAAGTGCGGAGCCGACGTCGAGGCGATCAGGCTCGGCGAGGTCAGCGCGGAGACCCAGTTCGCGCTCGACAGGTTCGGCGTTGCGGCGCCGCGCCTGGTGGACTCGGTGGCCGGCGAGGCGTCGCAGGTGATCCTGGTCGATCACAACGAGCGTCAGCAGAGCGCGACCGACATCGGCGAGGTCACGATCGCCGAGGTGATCGACCACCACCGCATCGCCAACTTCGAGACCGCCGGGCCGCTGTACTACCGCGCCGAACCGGTCGGCTGCACCTCGACGATCGTGCTGAAGATGTTCAAGGAGAAGGGCGTCGCGGTCGACCCGCGGATCGCCGGGCTGATGCTGTCGGCCATCGTGTCGGACACGCTGCTGTTCAAATCGCCCACCTGTACGGCCGAAGACGTTTCTGCTGCCCGTGAATTGGCCGCCGTCGCCGGCGTCGAGGTGGAGCCCTACGGCCTGGAGATGCTGCGCGCCGGCGCGACGCTGGGTGACAAGTCGATCGAGCAACTGATCTCCATGGACGCCAAGGAATTCTCGATGGGCGACGCGAAAGTTGAAGTTGCCCAAGTGAACACCGTCGATGTCGGCGAGGTGCTGTCACGCCAGACCGAGTTGGAGGACGCCCTGCGCGACGTCATCGACCGCAAGGGTCTGGACCTGTTCTTGTTCGTGGTGACCGACATCCTTAACAGCGATTCGGCGGTACTGGCGCTGGGACCGCGGGCCGCGGTGGTCGAGGCCGCCTACGGTGTGGCCCTCTCGGACAACCGCGCAACGCTGAAGGGCGTGGTGTCGCGCAAGTCGCAGATCGTGCCGGTGCTGACCAAGGCGTTCAGCAGCTAGGTCACACCGGCAGCGCGACGACGCTGCCGGCGAACAGCGGCACGTACAGCGTCGTGCCGGACGGGCTGATCCCGATTCCGTTGACGGTGCTGTAGGCGATGGTGCCGATGACGGTGTTGGTGGTGGTGCTGATCACCTGGATCGTGCTGCCGCCGTTGGAGCTTCCGACGTAGACCACCGCGCCGTCCGGGCTGGCCACGATCACATCCGGCACACCGCCGATGGCGATGGTGGCCGTCAGCCCGTAATTGCTTGTGTTGTAGACGATTACGTTGCCGGTGGAGTCGACGGCGTAAGCGGACTGGCCGTTGGGCGTGATGGCGATGGCGGTGATGTTGCCGCCCGGATTGAGCGTGTTGGAGACCGTGTTGCTGCTGGTGTCGAAGACGGTGATCGTTCCAGCGCTGCTGCCGACGAAGGCCTTGGTGCCGTCAGGGGTGAAGGCGACGGACTCCGCGCCGGAGACACTCGGCGACGTGGTGACGGTGTCGCTGGCGGTGTTGATCACCGACACCGTGCCGCTGCCGGAGTTGGTGACGTAGGCCTTGGCCGCGGTGGGGCTGAACTCCACGTCGGTCGGGTTGGTGCCGACGGTGATGGTGGCGGTGACGGTGTTGGTGGCGGTGTTGATCACCGAGACGGTGCCGGAGCCGTAGTTGGTGACGTAGGCCTTGGTGCCGTCGGCGCTCAGCGCGACCGAGTAGGGCGTGGTCCCGACGTTGATCGTCGTGATCACGGCCTTGGTGGTCCCGTCGAGCACCGACACCGAGTTGGTGCCGGAGCTGGCGACGTAGATCTTCGATCCGTCGGCGCTGACGGCGACGCCGCGCAGCCCTGACCCGGTGGAGGTGGTGGTGGTCGTCATCCCCGATGCGGTCCCGTTGGAGCCGGTGGCACCGGCTGAGCCGCCGGTGCCGGCGCTGCCACCGGTACCACCGGTGCCCTTGGTGGCGTCGCCGACGACCAGCGCGGTGGCGTCGCCGCC
>JAPOHV010000116.1 GCA_029979305.1 Mycobacteriaceae bacterium
ACCTCGACGGCGACGGTCGGCGCGACCTGTGGAACAGCTGGAGCGACGTGTTCGCGAGCGTCGCGAACTACCTCGGCCGCCACGGCTGGCGGGCGGGCGAACCGGTGATGGTCCCCGCCGATGCGGGCAGGCCACCGGTGGGAAGCAGTTCGGGGGCCTGACGACGAAGGAACTCCGAGAACGAGGACAGCTCGACGTTGGTGGTGGAGGTCAGCGGCAGATTGTTGGCCAAACGATCAGGGAACGGCCCAGTGGGGAACGTCCCAGTCACTGGCCGCCCTTTTGGACGTAAGCCCGCACGAAGTCCTCGGCATTCTCCTCGAGCACGTCGTCGATCTCGTCCAGCAGGTCGTCCGTCTCGGCGGCAAGCTTCTCACGACGCTCCTGCCCGCCGGCCGCGTTGCCGGCGAGGTCTTCGTCCTCGCCGCCGCCGCCACGCTTGCTCTGTTCCTGCGCCATCGGCTGCCTCCTGCTCTCGTCGGCGGCCCGGTCAGTCCGGCCGCACCGCCGCCTCCACAGTACCTTCAGGGCCCGGCCCGACCCGACCGACCGTCCGTCAGTTGGTGAGTTGCTCCACCAGTTCCACCGCACTGTCCACCGAGTCCAGCAGCGCACCCACATGGGCTTTGCTGCCGCGCAGCGGCTCGAGCGTCGGAATCCGCACCAGCGAGTCGCCGCCGAGGTCGAAGATCACCGAGTCCCAACTGGCCGCGGCGACGTCGGCGCCGAACCGGCGCAGGCACTCGCCGCGGAAGTAGGCCCGGGTATCGGTGGGCGGGTTGTCGACCGCGTCGAGTACCTGCTGCTCGGTCACCAGCCGTTTCATCGACCCGCGCGCCACCAGCCGGTTGTACAGGCCCTTGTCCAGCCGCACGTCGGAGTACTGCAAGTCCACCAGTTGCAGCCGCGGCGCCGACCAGGACAGGTTCTCGCGGTTGCGGAAGCCGTCGAGCAGCCGCAGCTTGGCGGGCCAGTCCAGCAACTCCGCACACTCCATCGGGTCGCGCTCGAGCAGGTCGAGCACGTGCGCCCAGGTCTCGACGACGTCGGTCGCCCGCGGGTCGGGGTCCCGCTTCTCCAGCAGCGCAGCCACCCGGTCCAGATAGATCCGCTGCAGCGCCAGGCCGGTCAGTTCGCGGCCGTCGGCCAGCGCGACGGTGGCGCGCAGCGACGGGTCGCGGCTGATGACGTGAACGGCGTGGACCGGCCGGGCCAGCATGAGATCGGAGAGGTCAAGGCCGTGCTCGGGCCCCTCCTCGATCAGGTCGAGCACCAGTGAGCTGGTGCCCACCTTCAGATAGGTGGAGGTCTCGGCCAGGTTGGCGTCGCCGATGATCACATGCAGCCGGCGGTATTTGTCGGCGTCGGCGTGCGGCTCGTCGCGGGGGTTGATGATGCCGCGCTTCAACGTGGTTTCCAGGCCGACCTCGACCTCGATGTAGTCGGCGCGCTGGGACAGCTGGAAGCCCGGTTCGTCGCCGGACGGACCGATACCCACCCGGCCCGAGCCGGTGACCACCTGGCGAGAAACCAGGAACGGCGTCATTCCCGAGATCACCGCGGAGAACGGGGTCTGCCGGCTCATCAGGTAGTTCTCATGGGTTCCGTAGGAGGCGCCCTTGCCGTCGACGTTGTTCTTGTACAGCTGCAGCTTGGCCGCGCCGGGAACACTGGCCACGTGCCGGGCGGCGGCCTCCATGACCCGTTCGCCCGCCTTATCCCAGATGACGGCGTCCATGGGGTCGGTGACCTCGGGCGCGGAGTACTCCGGGTGGGCGTGGTCGACGTAGAGCCGGGCGCCGTTCGTGAGGATCATGTTGGCGGCCCCGACCTCGTCGGCGTCCACCACCGGGGGCGGACCGGACGCCCGGCTGAGATCGAAGCCGCGGGCGTCGCGCAGCGGCGACTCCACCTCGTAATCCCAGCGGGTGCGTTTGGCCCGCTGGATGCCGGCGGCCGCCGCATAGGCGAGCACCGCCTGGGTCGAGGTCAGGATCGGATTGGCGGTCGGATCCGACGGCGAGGAGATGCCGTATTCCACCTCGGTGCCGATGATCCGCTGCATGCGGTAAGACTAGCCGGGTGACGATGCACTCCCGTCGGGTGACGATGCAGCTCCCCGGCGAGGATGAACCCGGCCTGCGCGCGGCGGAGAGCTGGTTCCTCTCGCAGGGCCTGCCGGCGGTGCTGCCCAGGCAGGCCTTGTTGCGCCGGGTGTGGAGCCGATCCGCGCCCGCACTGGCCGGTCTGGCGGCGATGGCGCTGAACTCGATCATCGTGGTGCGCCTCACCGGCCACCGCACCGTCGACATCAACGGCCGGCCCAATCTGACAGAGGGCTTCGTGCTGGCACTGCTGACGGTGGCGCTGCCCGGCGCGGCGCTGACGGGTTGGCTGGTGTCCCGGCTCTCCACCCGGGGGCGGACCGTCGCCGGGTGGCTGGCGACGGGCGTGGTCGCCGTCGGCGTGTTGTTCGGCGGGCCCGGCCCGCACCTTGTCGGGCGGATCCTGCTGTGGGTGGGCGCCCTGGCGGTGATCCTGTTGCTCACCGCCTCCGGCGCAGGGTCGATTCTGAGCTGGACGGCACGCTCGACGCTGGCGAACCTGGCCCTGGTCAAGGGAATGTTCGTACGGGCGCTGCCGGTGGTCCTGCTCACGTTTCTGGTGTTCTTCAACACCTACGTCTGGCTGATGGCGGCCATCGTGTCGCGCGGAAGACTTTGGCTGGCAGTGGGATTCCTGTTCGTCATCGCCGGCGCGTTCCTGGTGTCAGGCACCCTGGACCGAGTCAGACCGATGCTGGAGTCGCCGAGTTCGCTGTCCGAGGAGCACTCCGAACTGGCCGGGACACCGTTTACCGCGATGGCGGAACCGGCGGACAGTCCCCCGCTGTCACACCGGGAACGGATCAACGTCGCCTTCGTGGTGGCCACCTCGCAATTGGGCCAGGTCTTGACCGCGGCGGCGCTGACCGGCGCGATCTTCTTCGCCTTCGGCCTGATCCTGGTCAGCCCGGAGTTGCTCGACGCATGGACGCGCGACCAGGGAGCCCACGACGGCCGGTTGCTCGGAATGACGCTGCCCATCCCCGATCCGCTGATCCAGACCACACTGCTGCTGACAGCCATCACCTTCATGTACCTGTCCGCCAAAGCGGTGACCGACCGCGAGTACCGGGAGGCCTTCGTCGACCCGCTGATCGCCGATCTGCAGCGAACGCTGCTCGCGCGGGACCGCTACCGCGCGGCGCTGAAATGATCGAGGCCTGAACGCGATGATCGAGATCTGAAAGGGAGGTCGCAGTGGGAGATTCAGGAAGCGGCGACGTGTTCGGGAAACGCTATGGCGAAGTGCTACTGGTCCGGGTTGGCGCGTCCGGTCCGGAGGCGACCGTCTACAACACCTTTCCGCTCAACGACTGTCCCGCCGAACTGTGGGACGCCCTGGACGCCGAAAAGCTGGCCACGGAGAACGGCGCGGCGGCCGCTCTGCTCAACGGCCCCCGCTACTGGCTGATGAGCCGGATCGGAAAGCGTGCCGGCGAGCCGCAGCCGACCCGAAGCTTCGGCGGTATCGAGATGATCGAGCAGGCGACTGTGCAGCTGTCCTCGAATAACCCGCAGCCCTACAGCGTCAACAAGGTGGACCGTCGCGCCGTGTTCACCTTCGACGCGGGGCGGCCGGTTTTCGAACTGGTGGATCCGCAGGGCCGCCGCTGGGTCATGCAGACCTACAGCCAGGTCGTCGACAAGAACCTCGCTCTCGAGGACCTGGCAGGCCTGGCCTCGCGGCTGCGGACGCCGGACGGCTGGCGATTCGAAACCCGAACCCTCACAGCACCTCTGGTGGTCGACACAACCGAGACCGTGGCGCACGTGACGCAAGACGAACTGACCAACAGCTACACGCTGCAAGCCTGAGCTACGCGGCGTCCGGCTCGGGTTCCGGTCGGCTCGGTCGCCGGTGGTAACCGTTTCGCCGAGGCCGGCGGCTCGGGTCCACCGATGTCGGCGGATACCAGAGGGTGCGCCCCAGCGACTCTTCGTCGTATCGTCGCCGGCCCTGCCACTGGGCCTCCGACAAACCGGCGTGGGCATGGTTTTGATGGCACAGCAGCGTAAGTCGATCGAGGTCGGTGGTTCCGCCGTCGCACCACTCCAGGAGATGGTGGACGTCGCAGTCATAGGCGGGCTGATCGCATCCCGGGGCCGAGCAGCCGCCGTCGATCGCATGCAGCACAATCCGCTGGTCGGCCGATGCAAGCCGTTTGGAGCGACCCAGAAAGATCGGCCGCCCGCAGTTCTCGTCGTAGATATAGAGGTAGTGGTGGGCATGCGCGGCCATCCGGATCGCGATCTCGGCAGGCACTGTGGACCCGCCCCCCGTGACGGCCACCCCGGAGGCTGTCTGCAACTGGTCCAGCGTCATGGTGACGATGGCGGTGACCGGCAGACCGCGGTGCGTTCCGAGATCACCGGACGCGAGCAGTCCCCGAAGAGCCGCCTTGAGCGCGTCATGGTTGCGCTGAGCGGTGGTCCTGGAGTCGGTGGCCGCTGCGGCCGGCGCCGGGTCGCCGTCGACGGAGGGAACATGGTCCACGGCGTTGCACATACCCGGGCGGGCGAGCTTGGCCAGCACCGCCTCGAGGTAGGCCCGCGCTTCGGGATCCAGGCAGAACCGGCCGCGGCTCATGCCGTCGGCATCCTGCGGGCCGAGCGTCAGCCCACGCCGGGCCTGCCTGGTGCGCTCCCGGGCGACCGGGTCACCGTGGGAGGCGTCGAACTCGGCCAGCAGGGCGGCAGCCTCGCGGCGCAGCACTTCCGGGCGCTCCGCGATCGCGATCCCGGTGAGTTCCAGGTCGAATCTGGCCTGCGTTGCAGCACCGGCGTTCCCAGGCAGCTTGCCGATGGTGTCGATGATGATCCGGATGTGCTCGGCGCCGAGCAGACCGTGGCGGGCGGCGGCCGCGGCCTCCGGCAGTTGCGGCGCGCGGGCGTCAAGGGCGGCGGCCGTGCCGATCCGGCGAGCGGCGTCGACAGCCGAGATTTTCAGAGCCTCGGCGAGGTGGTCGCGTAGCCGGACCGCCCCGCCCGGCGGGCGAACCCCACGGAGCCGGTTGATTGCGTCGTACCCGACGCCGGCCTGCCGACAGACGGCGGTCTCCAGCCGGGCAAGCAGATCGGCAACGCTGGCGACCGGAAGGTCCGACCAGGGCAGCTCGGCGACCTCGGCGACCGCCGACTCCAGCCGGGACATCCGCTGCAACGCGTCGTCCAGATCGACCGCCACCGCCCACCTCCAATCGAACCTATGTTCGAATAGTAGTGCGACGGTCTGACAGGAACTCCGTCCGTCAGACGGCTCTGATCAGAGGTACTGCCCCAGGTTCGACTCGGTGTCGATGGCCCTGCTGGCCGACGAGCTCTTGCCGGTGACGAGGGTGCGGATGTAGACGATCCGCTCGCCCTTCTTGCCCGAGATCCGTGCCCAGTCGTCCGGGTTGGTGGTGTTGGGCAGATCCTCGTTCTCGGCGAACTCGTCGACGATCGAGTCCAGCAGGTGCTGGATGCGCAGGCCGCGCTGCCCTGATTCCAGCACCGACTTGATCGCGTACTTCTTGGCCCGGTCGACGACGTTCTGGATCATCGCACCGGAGTTGAAGTCCTTGAAGTACATGACCTCCTTGTCACCGTTGGCGTAGGTGACCTCCAGGAAGCGGTTGTCGTCGATCTCGGCGTACATCCTCTCGACGACCCTCTCGATCATCGCCCTGATGCAGGCGGCACGGTCGCCGTTGAACTCCGCGAGGTCGTCGGTATTGACCGGCAGCTCCTCGGTCAGGTACTTGCTGAAGATGTCCTGGGCGGCCTCGGCATCGGGACGCTCGATCTTGATCTTCACGTCGAGCCGGCCCGGCCGCAGAATGGCGGGGTCGATCATGTCCTCGCGGTTGGAAGCGCCGATGACGATGACGTTCTCCAGGCCTTCGACACCGTCGATCTCACTGAGCAGCTGCGGGACCACCGTGGTCTCCACATCCGAGCTCACCCCGGTACCGCGGGTGCGGAAGATCGAGTCCATCTCGTCGAAGAACACGATCACCGGCGTTCCCTCGGAGGCCTTCTCCCGGGCCCGCTGGAAGATCAGCCGGATGTGGCGCTCGGTCTCGCCGACGAACTTGTTCAGCAACTCCGGGCCCTTGATGTTGAGGAAGTAGGACTTCGCCTCGCGGGCGTCGTCGCCACGGACCTCTGCCATCTTCTTGGCCAGCGAGTTGGCCACCGCCTTGGCGATCAGCGTCTTGCCGCAACCGGGCGGGCCGTAGAGCAGCACGCCCTTGGGCGGGCGCAGCGAGTACTCCCGGTAGAGCTCCTTGTGAAGGAACGGCAGCTCGACGGCGTCGCGGATCTGCTCGATCTGCCGGGTCAGGCCGCCGATGTCGCCGTAGGACACGTCCGGGACCTCCTCGAGCACGAGGTCCTCCACCTCGGCCTTCGGGATCCGCTCGAAGGCGTAGCCGGCCTTGGTGTCCACCAGCAGCGAGTCACCCGGGCGCAGCTTGCGCGGCCGATCCTCCTCGGCCAGCAGGGCGACGACGTCGGGGTCCATGTCCTCGGCGGCCACCAGCGGTTCGGCAAGCCAGACGATCCGCTCCTCGTCGGCGTGGCCGATGACCAGCGCACGGTGGCCGTCGGCGAGGACCTCGCGCAGCGTGCTGATCTCGCCCACCGCCTCGTAGGTGCCCGCCTCGACGACGGTGAGCGCCTCGTTGAGCCGCAGCGTCTGCCCCTTCTTGAGCACCGAGACGTCGATGTTCGGCGAGCAGGTCAGCCGCATCTTGCGCCCCGAGGTGAACACGTCGACGGTGTCGTCGTCGTGGGCCCCGAGCATCACTCCGTAGCCGCTCGGCGGCTGGCCCAGCCGGTCGACCTCCTCGCGCAGGGCGAGCAGTTGCTGACGGGCCTCCTTGAGGGTGTCCATGAGCTTGGCGTTGCGGGCGGCCAGCGAGTCGATGCGGGCCTCCAACTGCTGCACCTCGCGGTAGCGCTGACCACCTCCGACGTTCTTGAGCTGTTCGCGCAGGATCGAGGCTTCTCGGCGCAGTTGCTCCAGTTCGGCGGCGTCCCCGTCGTCATGGGCACCGAAGGATTCAGAGCGGTGCGAGTCAGTCATGAACAACTCCTTCCCCGCGCCGAATCTGGCGCGGCGGGCACCCCAACGCTACCGGCGATTCCGTCGTCGTGGGCGATCGGGGAATTTCGACACACTGACGTCACTGTTAACCTGCATGGCAGTCGCCCGATCGAAAGGGACAGTCGTGACCGCAAAACTCCTCGCCACGTGCATGGCAGCCGCCGCGATCACCGGTGGCGCAGCCGGAGCCGTGACGGCGGCGGTATCGCTCACGCCGATCGTTTCCACTGCCGTCACCCCGGCGGTGTTCGGCGCGCCGCTGCCGCTGGACCCCGCGGCCGACCTGCCGACCGTCGACCAGATCAACAGCGTGCTCTACAGCCTGGCCGACCCGGCCGTGCCGTTCGCCAACAAGGGCTATCTGGTCGAGGGCGGTATCGGGCGGCTGGAGGCCAAGACCGCCGACGCACTGATGCGCAACGCCGCGGCCAAAGGGCAGCTGCCGCTGAACTTCGCGGTGGGGCCGATCACCCCGGCCGGTCCGGGTATCGCCAGCGCGGCCGTGACCGCGACGGGGCCGGCCATGGCCCCGACCACCCAGGCCGTGACCTTCGTCGACCAGGGCGGCTGGAAGCTCTCCCGCGCGTCGGCCTCGACCGTGCTGGCCATCTTCGGCGGCTGACCCGTTACTCCCGCCACACATGTGGATCGGCTGGCTCGAGTTCGACATCCTGCTCGGTGACGTCCACTCGCTGAAGCAGAAGCGATCGGTGGTGCGGCCCATCGTGGCCGAGTTGCAGCGCCGCTTCGCGGTGTCGGCGGCCGAGACCGGTTCGCTGGACCTGCACCGCCGTGCCGGGATCGGGATGGCCGTGGTGGCCGCCGACCGCGGCCATGTCGTCGAGGTGCTCGACGCCGCGGAGCGCCTGGTGGCTTCGCGACCCGAGATCGAGCTGCTCTCGGCGCGCCGGGATCTGCGCCGCAGCGACGACGACTAGCTGTCGGTCAGGCCGTGCCCCGGCCCTTCTTGCGCAACGGGGTCGGCGTCAGGGTCCCGGGGGCGAGCCGGCGCGCGGAGATCAGGAACGCGGTGTGCCCCCGCATGTTGTGCTGCGGGCGCACCGCCAGACCCACCACGTTCCAGCCGCGCTGCATCGTCTCCCACGACCGCGGCTCGGTCCAGCACTGCTGCTCGCGCAGCGCCTCGACGGTTCTGGACAGCTGTGTGACGGTGGCGACGTAGATCACCAGCACGCCGCCGGGCACCAGCAGCCGTGCCACCGTGTCAAGCACCTCCCACGGCGCGAGCATGTCGAGCACCGCCCGGTCCACCGAGGCGTCGGGGAGGTCGGACTCGGCGAGGTCGCCGATCACCAGCTGCCAGCTGCGGGGCGGTTGACCGAAGAACGTCTCTACGTTGCGGCGGGCGTGCTCGGCGTGGTCGTCGCGCACCTCGTAGGAGATCACCCGGCCGGCCGGACCCACCGCCCGCAGCAGCGAACACGTCAGCGCGCCCGACCCAGCACCGGCCTCCAGCACCCGGGCACCCGGAAAGATATCGCCCTCATGGACGATCTGCGCGGCGTCCTTGGGGTAGATCACCTGGGCGCCACGCGGCATCGACATGACGTAGTCGATCAGCAGCGGACGCAGCACCAGGAAGGCGTCGCCGTTGGTGGCCTTGACCACGC
>JAPOHV010000126.1 GCA_029979305.1 Mycobacteriaceae bacterium
ACCCCGTCGGCCAGCGTGTAGGCCAGCTCGAGATCGGCGGTGGCTCCGGCTTCCTGGATGTGATACCCGGAGATCGAGATGGAGTTGAACTTCGGCATCTTCGCGCTGGTGTAGGCGAAGATGTCGGAGATGATCCGCATCGACGGGGCGGGCGGGTAGATGTAGGTGTTGCGCACCATGAACTCTTTGAGGATGTCGTTCTGGATGGTGCCGGCCAGCTTCTCCGGCGGCACCCCCTGCTCCTCGGCCGCCACCACATAGAGCGCCAGGATCGGCAGCACCGCCCCGTTCATGGTCATCGACACCGAAACGGCGGACAGGTCGATGCAGTCGAAGAGTTGGCGCATGTCCAGGATCGAGTCGATCGCCACCCCGGCCATGCCCACGTCGCCCTGCACCCGAGGATGGTCGGAGTCATAGCCGCGGTGGGTCGCCAGGTCGAAGGCGACCGACAGGCCCTTCTGGCCGGCGGCGAGGTTGCGACGGTAGAACGCGTTGGAGTCCGCGGCGGTGGAGAAGCCGGCGTACTGGCGGATGGTCCACGGCTGGTTGACATACATCGTCGGGTATGGCCCGCGGATGAACGGCGGCTCGCCCGGAAAGCTCTCCAGTGGGTAGCCGGCCGCCACCGCCGCGTCCCGGTCGGCGCCGATGTAGAGCGGTTTGACGACGATGCCCTCCGGGGTCGTCCAGTCCAGCTGGTCGGGCGTGTAGCCGTGCGCCGCGGCGGCTCCGGCGACCAGGGCCTGCGCACCGGCCGCGGTGGGCGGGTCCGGCGCGACGGTCGCGCGCAGCGGAATGTCGGCGAAGCTCGGAACGGCGGCGCTCGTCATCGTCACGCCCCCAACCTGTCCAGCAGCGCCGACAATGCCTGCACCGCATCGACTTTCGCGGTCAGGTAGCCGTCCGGGCGGCTCTCGGCGGGAATGTCCGCAACGGCTTTCTCCGGCCCGGCGAGATAGATCCGGCTCACCCCGGCAGCACGGGCGGCCGCGACGATCGCGGCGGCTTCCGCGCCGTAGCGGACGTCGGTGCCGCAGATCACCGCGACGGCGGTGCCGGCGTCCCGAGCGACGTCGGCCAGCTGGTCGGGCCGCACGGTTCCGGGATTGACCGCCTCGATACCGCCGGCCGCCAGCAGGTTGGCTGCGAACGTGGTCCGGATGTTGTTCTCCGCCAACGGCCCCAGCGGGAGCAGCAGCGCCCTGGGCCGGGACCCGGTGCGCTCCAGATAGCTGTCGGAGCGGTCACGCAGCCTCTCGAAGGCCGCTGCGTACCGGTCGACCCCGGGGGGCGACACAGTCGAAGGCAGTGGCGGTTCGGCCAGGTTCGGGAACTCGTTGACCCCCGTCACCGCGGTGCGGCGGTGGGCGATGTCGTCGGCACGGGAAGCCGCGACCGAGGCGATCTGATCGATCAGGTGGCTGCGGGCCTTCCGGTAACCGCCGCGCACCTCGATGTCCTGGAACTGCGACCATGCCTGGGCGGCAAGCGTTTCGGTGAGATCCTCAACGAACCACGAACCGGCAGCCGGATCCAGAACGCGCCCGATGTGCGACTCCTCGAGCAGCAACAGCTGAGTGTTGCGCGCGATGCGGCGGGCGAAGTCCGACGTGACGCCGGGCAGACCGCCGGACAGGGCAGCATCGAACGGCAGCACCTCGACGGTGTCAGCGCCGCCTACCCCGGCTCCGAAGGCGGCGACCGTCGTGCGCAGCATGTTCACCCAGGGATCGCGCTGGGTCATCATCGCCTGCGAGGTGACGGCGTGCAGCCGCAGCGCTCCGGCGCCCGGGTGGCCGAGTGCGTCGGCCACCCGGCCCCAGAGCCGGCGGGCGGCCCGGAACTTCGCGATGGTCATGAACTGGTCGTCGTCGGCGGCCAGCCGGACACTGATCTGGCCCAACGCCTCCCGGACACCGATACCGCCGTCGGTCAGCAGCCGCAGATAGTCCACGGCCGCCGCTACCACCCCGGCCAGCTCCCAGCTCGCGCCGGCGCCGCGGTTGTGGAACGCCGGTCCGTCGACGGTGACCGTCCTGATCCCCGGCGTGCCGACGCTCGCCGCCGCGACGTGGACGACCTCCTCGATGGTGGGCGCCGGGTGGCCGCTGATCTCGGCGGTCAGTGGGTCGGCGCCGAGGTCGATCGACACCCGACCGCCACCGGCTGAGGCCGCCACCAACGCCAGCAGTGCCCCGGCGGCCGCCGGGAAGTCGGCGCCGGCGTCCACGAGTACCGGCGCCAGTTCCAGATAGACCCCCTCCAGCCAGCGGTCCAGATCGCCGGGGGCGATACCGTCGCCGCCCACCCGCAGAACCAGCGCGCTCACTCCGTTGACCAGAGCGTCGAGCACCGCCGCGTTGCCCTCAGCAGGCCCACCGGCGAAGCCCCGCGCGGGGAACTCCTCGGCAACCTTCCATCCGGCCAGCACGTCGCGGTAGCGGTCGGCGCCCCGCACGAACGGCCACTCCCCGGGTAGCGGCACCTCGGGCAGCGCATCCAGCGCGGTGTACAGCGCGCGGATCGAAAAGCCCTCATAGGTGGGCGAATCCAGCAGCCGTTCGGGCTCGGCAGCATCCGCGGCTGCGGGCCGGTTC
Source organism: Mycobacteriaceae bacterium (assembly GCA_029979305.1). Classification (GTDB taxonomy): domain Bacteria; phylum Actinomycetota; class Actinomycetes; order Mycobacteriales; family Mycobacteriaceae; genus Mycobacterium. The sequence continues at coordinate 2,601 of JAPOHV010000126.1, forward strand.
TTTGCCAGCACCCCGGCGACAGCGGCCCGCCAGCGGGCTCGAGCCTGCTCTAGGGCTTCGGCCTGGACGGCTTCCACCTGCACTGGGGGCACCGGCAGCTCCTGTTGTCGGGCGGCGCCGTCGCCGCCTGCACTCAGGCTAAATCAGGCGGCGTCCCCGACCTGCAGCGGGCAGCCCGTAACCTAGGCAGCCATGCCGAGCATGAGGCGCGGCCTGATCGCGGCGCGCAGTGTCTGGTCGGCGATTGTCACTACCGCCCGGCAGGTCAGCCGAACCCGGTTGATGGTGACCGGGGTTGCCGCCGCCGTGCTGGTGGCCGTTGTGCTGGTGGTTCCGCTGCCCACCGCGATCCAGTTGCGGGACTGGGCGAAGGCGCTGGGCCCGTGGTTTCCGCCGGCGTTCCTGGCGGCGCACGTGATCGTCACCGCGCTGCCCTTCCCGCGTACTGCGTTCACCCTCTCTGCGGGTCTGCTTTTCGGCCCGTTGCTGGGCGTCGCGATCGCGGTGACGGCCAGCACGCTCAGCGCCATGCTGGCGCTGTATCTGGTGCGGTTGCTGGGCTGGCAGATCAACGGCCTGGTCAGTCACCCGCGGGTCGACGCACTCGACGCGAGACTGCAGTCGCGGGGCTGGCCGGCGGTGCTGTCGCTGAGACTCATTCCGGCCGTGCCGTTCTCGGTGCTCAACTACGCCGCCGGCGCATCCGGTGTGCGGGCGATGCCCTACCTGTGGGCGACGCTGGCGGGTCTGGTACCGGGCACCGCGGCGGTGGTGATTCTGGGCGATGCCATGACCGGCAACATCAGCCCGCTACTGATCCTGGTGTCGCTGTGCACTGCTGGGCTCGGCGTCGGCGGGCTGGCCTACGAGACCCGGCGTTACCGGCGGGAGAGCGAACGGTGACAGATCAGATCAGCCCGTAGTGAAGGTCGGCAGCGGGGATGTTGCATCGGTCGCGCAGCGCGGCTCCCGGGCTGCGGATGGCGTCGATCTCGGCCTTGGTCTGCGGGTTTGCAGCCAGGTAATCCCTGATCATGGTTGCCCGCTGCGCGGCTGGCATGCCGTCGGTGCTGCTGAGGAAGGCGTTCACGTCGGGGTGAGTGAACAGGTAGCCGGCCATCGCAGTGGTCACCTGCGACTCCACCGCCATGATGTCAGCGGCCGAGCAGCCCTGGCCGGGGTAGGCCACTGCGGGTGCGGCCGAGCCGAGAAGGACGCTGCCCGCGCCGATCACTGACGCAGCGACACGTCGGAACGGTGAGAATGTCATGAGGCTCCCTGGGTCGGTGGATCGCCGCTGATCGTAAGTCAACAACCTGGCATACTCCACTCGCGGGGTTTCGGCTGACCCGGTAGCCTCGTCGCAAGCCGACCTAAGGACCACGATGAATCGAACACGACAGTTCCTGGCTCTTCTCGCCGGCGGCGTCGGCACCGCCGCGGCCCTGCTGGGCACGCCGATCGCGAACGCCGACGAGTACGGCGGCGGCGGCCCCAACAACCCGCTGCTTCCCACCTGCAACCAGGGCGAGGACAGCGGCGGCTACAGCGACATCTGCGCAAGCCCGGATAGCTCGTCGCTCAACTTCTTCCCGAACGAACTCGGCCTTCAGGGCGCGGAAGTCGACGAAGGCGCCGGCGTATTCGGCGGGTTCTGACTCTCAGATGCACCGGTCACGGCAGTACCTCGCTCTTGTCATCGGCGGCATCGGCACCGTTGCGGCCCTCCTCGGTGCCCCGCTCGCAGCCGCCGACGAGAACGGTGGCGGCGGTGCCGACAATCCGCTGGGGGCGGGATGCGAGACCGCGGGCGGTGGCGGCTCCGGGCAGTTCACGACCTGCGTGAGCCCGGGCAATGCCCAACTCCGCGCCGTGCCGAACGACCTCGGCCTTCAGGGCGCGGAGGTCGACGAAGGCGCCGGTATATTCGGCGGGTTCTGAACCGGATCTGGCGGGGCGACGATGGCCGGGATCGCTGCACGGGCCGCTGCCTCGGCCTTGGCGACCGCCTCGGCGATGTCGGGGTCGGTTCGGGTGCTGAACCAGTCGGCAACCTCGTCGGAATCATCAGCCGGCTTGGCGTCGTCGTCGACCGGTGAGGGCTGGTAGCGGAACACCCCATCGGAGCCCGGCGCACCCAGCAGTTTGGTGAAGCCCTGCAGCGCCGAACCGAAATCGCTGGGCACCACCCACACCTTGTTGGCCTCGCCGCGGGCCATCTGCGGCAGTGTCTGCAGATACTGGTAGGCCAGCAGTTCCGGGGTGGGCCGTCCCGCCTTGATCGCCGCGAACGTCTTCTCGATCGCCTTCGCCTGCCCCTGGGCCTGCAGGTAGGAAGCGGCCCGCTCCCCCTGCGCCCGCAGGATGCGGGACTGCCGGTCGGCCTCGGCAGCCAGGATCGCCGCCTGTTTGGCGCCCTCCGCGGCCAGGATCTGCGACTGCTTCTGACCCTCGGCCTGTTTGATCGACGCCTCGCGGGCTCCCTCCGCGGTCAGGATCATCGCCCGCTTCTCCCGGTCGGCCCGCATCTGCTTTTCCATCGAGTCCTGGATCGACGGCGGCGGGTCGATGCTGCGCAGCTCGACCCGGGCAACCCGAAGGCCCCAGCGGTTGGTGGCCTCATCGAGCACCCCCCGCAGCTGCCCGTTGATCTGGTCGCGACTGGTCAGCGTCTGCTCCAGGGTAATCCCGCCGACAACGTTGCGCAGCGCGGTGGTGGTCAGCTGTTCGACGCCGACGATGTAGTTGTTGATCTGATAGACCGCCGCCTGCGGATTGGTGACCTGGAAGTACACCACCGTGTCGATGTTGACGGTCAGGTTGTCCTCGGTGATCACCGGCTGCGGGGGGAAGGACACCACCCGCTCACGCAGGTCGACGCGGGCGCGGATCCGGTCGATGAACGGGATGAGCAGGGTCAGCTGCCCGGAGACGGTCTTGCTGTAGCGGCCGAGCCGTTCGATGACCGCGGCCTCGGCCTGTGGGATGAGCGCGACGGACTTCGCGACGATGACCACCGCGAAGATCACCAGCACCGCCAGCAGCACCAGGCCTGTGGTTGCCCCGTCCATATTGGTTCCTCTCTCTACCGGTCGCGCCAGACCACCGCGGTCGCGCCGTCGATGTGCGCGACGGTGACCTGGTCGCCGGGCTCGTAGACCTCGTCGTCGTTGAGCGGGCGGGCGGTCCACACCTCGCCGTCCAGCTTGACCTGACCCTGATCGAGGGCGATACGGCTGACCACCACGGCATGCCTGCCCTCCAGCGCCCGGGCCGGCTCCGGCAGCCCCTTGGCCGCGGACAGGCGGCGGCGTGCGGCCGGTCGCACCAGCGCCAGCAGCAGCACCGAAACCACCAGGAAAACCACCCCGTCGGCCCACAGTGGCAAGCCGAGCGCACTGGACCCCGCCGCCGCGAGGGCACCACCGCTGAGCATCAGCAGGGACATGTCACCGGTGAGTGCCTCTGCCGCCGCGAGTCCGACGGCGAACACCAGCCAGATCAGCGGGGCAGACACATTTCCACCCTACGCGCGGCACCGTGCCCAGCGTCGGCACCATATATGCCGTAGAAGTCGTCGAAGTTCCTCCAGAGGAAGGTGTATCGGTAGGACCGTGAACATTCTTCTCGTCCATCAGAACTTTCCCGGGCAGTTCAAGTTTCTGGCGCCGGCTCTCGTGGCGCGGGGGCATCGGGTGGTGGGCATGACCATGCAGAACGCGCCGTCGGGGAGCTGGCAGGGGGTCAACGTTGTCGCCTATTCGGCGGCCCGGGCATCGACTCCGAATGTGCATCCCTGGCTGATCGAGTTCGAATCCCAGACAATCCGAGGCGAGGCCTGCTTCCGGGCTGCATTGGATCTCAAAGCGGGCGGATTCATCCCGGACGTGATCATCGCCCATCCAGGGTGGGGGGAAAGCCTGTTCCTCAAGGACGTCTGGCCGGACGCGCGATTGGGGCTCTATTGCGAGTTCTTCTACCAATTGCACGGGGCCGACGTGGGTTTCGACCCGGAGTTTGAAATTACCGATGTTGGCGAGGTGTGCCGTCTGCGCCTGAAGAACCTTAATAATCTTCTGCACTTCGAGGCGGCCGACGCGGCCATCTCGCCGACGGTCTGGCAGGCCAGTACGTTTCCTGAGCCATTTCGCGGTCGGATCACAGTTATTCACGAAGGGATCGATACGGCCGCGGTAGCGCCTGACCCTCGAGTCACACTCGGCCTGCACACCCCGGATGGGACAAGTCTTCAACTCAGCCGCGCCGACGAAGTCGTCACCTTTGTGAGCCGCAACCTCGAACCCCATCGGGGCTACCACGTTTTCATGCGGGCACTACCGGAGCTTCTCCGGCGGCGCCCCCGTGCACGCGTCCTGATCGTCGGGGGAAGCGGCGTCAGCTACAGCGCCGCCCCCGCGCAAGGCGAGAGCTGGCGCACTCTGATCGCCGACGAAGTCAGGCCGCGGATTTCAGATGAGGACTCGTCGCGGGTTCATTTCCTCGACACCGTTCCCTACGAGCAGTTCGTCGCACTGCTGCAGCTGTCGACCGTCCATGTCTATCTGACCTATCCGTTTGTACTGAGTTGGAGTCTGCTGGAAGCGATGAGTGCGGGCTGCGCGATCGTGGCCAGCGACACCGCGCCGGTCAGGGAAGTCCTCACCCACGACGAGACGGGACTGCTGGTTGACTTCTTCGACGCCGCGGGGCTGGTGGACTCTATCGACGGGCTGCTCGACGACGACGAGCGTCGAGATCGCCTTGGCGCGGCTGCGCGCGCGTTTGCCCGGGCGAACTACGACGTGAATTCGGTGTGCCTGCCCCGGCAGCTGGAATGGGTCAATTCCCTGGTCGTTTGAGACCCACACCGATGCATTGAGTGGTAACCCGACGACTGGCACAATAACTGACCGCGGGGCGAGCGAGCGGAGGAGTTCCAGTGTCATCAAACGAGAGCCGCAGGATCCCGTCGCGCGCCTGGTTGGGTGTGGCCGCCATCACCCTCGGTGTCGGAACGGCGCTGACGCCAGCAATGGCTCACGCACAACCTGAAACGCCCGGCAACCCGAGCGGTTCCGGCTCGAGCGGCCCGTCGGGATCGACGAGCCAACCGAAGCCGAACTCCAACACCGCCGAAGAGAACGTCAATCATCACGCCACGACCGGCAAGACTGAGTGCTCAAAGCCCGAAGAGGAATGCATGAAGCCCGGCGAGATGGTGGGGGCCGGCCAGGACACCGTTCCGGCGGGCCTCGGCAACTCCACCATCGTCGGCGGCCATCAGTCAGCGCCGCCGGCCGAACACGTCCCCACCCTGGGCGCCGGCCAAGACACCGTCCCCGCCGGCCTCGGC
>JAPOHV010000132.1 GCA_029979305.1 Mycobacteriaceae bacterium
CGAGGTGCTGCCGCTGACGGGCGCTGCGCGGGCCGCCGTCATGGTCGGCGGTTCGCTGGTGGTGCTCACCGCCGCCGCCGACGCCGCCGCGCCGGCCGGCCTGACCGTCGTGGGCCGCACCGGGCGGCCGCGCACCGTGGCACTGCCCGGTCCGGCCACCGCCGTCACCGGCGACGGGGACGACACCGCCTATGCGGCGACCCGGGGCGGCTTCTTCACCGTGGACCTGGCCGCCGGCACGGCACGGCGGACCGAGGTCGCCGCTGACACCGAGTTCACCGCGATCGCGCGCCGCGACGACGCCGAACTGGTGCTGGGCAGCGCCGACGGGGTCGCCTACACGGTCACCGAGGACGGCCGGGTGGCGGGCAGGGCCGATATCTTCGCCCGGGTGGACGGCATCGCCGCCCAGGGCGACATCGCCGTCGTCCTCGATCGCGGTCAGACCTCGGTGACGGCGCTGAGTCCGGCCGGATCGGCCACCCAGGCGTTGCGGGCCGGCCTGGGAGCGACCACGATCACGGCCGACCCGGCCGGGCGGATCCTGGTCGCCGACACCCGCGGCGGGCAGTTGCTGGTGTTCGGTGTGGACCCACTCATCGCACGCCAGGCCTACCCGGTCGGCGAATCGCCCTACGGGATCGCCGGATCGCGCACGCTGGTCTGGGTTTCGCTGACCGCGTCGAACACCGTTGTTGGCTACGATCTGGCTACTGGAATTCCCGTGGAGAAGGTGCGCTATCCGACCGTGCGGCAACCCGACGCGCTGGCCTACGACGAAGCGGCGGACACCCTCTATGTGGCGTCCGGGTCCGGCGCCGGACTCCAGGTGATCCGCAACGCCGGAGCGCGACGGTGAGCGCGGCACCCCGCGGCCGGATGCCGGCCGCCTGGGAGGTCGAACTGTCCGAGGACTACGAGTGGATTCCGCTGCGGCTGCCACCCGATGTGACCCGGATCAGCGCCTCCACCCGGCTGTCGATCGAGGCCGAGTACCGCGGCTGGGAGTTGACCCGGGTTCGGTTGTACACCGACGGCAGCAGACGGGTGCTGTTGCGGCGCAAGAAATCCCAGAGTGACACCCTCGCCGTGAGGCGCCCGGCCGATCAGCCCGGACCGTGATCTACGACGCACTGCGCGGCTTCCTGTTCCAGGCGCCCCCCGAGCGGATCCACCATCTGGTGTTCTCCGCGCTGCGCGCCGCCACCGCGACCGGCGTCACCCGCCGCGGACTGCGGCGGGTGATGGCCCCGCGTGACCCGATCCTGGCCAGCACGGTGTTCGGAGTCCGTTTCCCCGCTCCGCTGGGACTGGCGGCGGGATTCGACAAGGACGGCCTGGGGCTGGACACCTGGGGGGCAATGGGATTCGGCTATGCCGAGGTCGGCACGGTCACCGCCCAGCCGCAGCCCGGCAACCCCCAGCCCAGGCTGTTCCGGCTGCCCGAGGACCGCGGCCTGCTCAACCGGATGGGCTTCAACAACCGCGGCGCCGGCCAACTGGCCCTGCAACTGGCCCGCCACCATCCCGATGTCCCGATCGGGGTCAACATCGGCAAGTCCAAGGTCACCCCGCCAGAGCGTGCCGCCGAGGACTACGCCGCCAGTGCCCGGCTGCTGGGACCGCTGGCGGCGTATCTGGTGGTCAACGTCAGCTCCCCCAACACCCCCGGCCTGCGCGATCTGCAGGCCGTCGAGTCGTTGCGGCCGATCCTGTCGGCGGTGCTGGCCGAGACGACCACGCCGGTGCTGGTGAAGATAGCCCCGGACCTCTCCGACGACGACGTCGACGCGGTGGCGGACCTGGCCGTCGAACTGGGACTGGCCGGCATCGTGGCGACCAACACCACGGTGTCGCGCTCCGGCCTGCGCACTCCGCGCGTCGAGGACCTCGGGGCCGGCGGAGTCTCCGGGCCGCCGGTGGCCCGCCGCGCCCTGGAGGTGCTGCGCCGGCTCTACGCGCGGGCCGGCGACCGGCTGGTGCTGATCGGCGTGGGCGGTATCGAGACCGCCGACGACGCCTGGGAGCGCATCACCGCCGGGGCGTCACTGCTGCAGGGCTACACCGGTTTCGTTTACGGCGGGGGCTTGTGGGCCAAGCACATTCACGAGGGCATCGCCGCGCGGCTGCGGGCCGGCGGGTACGGCTCACTGACCGAGGCGGTGGGTTCGGAGCGGCGCGGCAACCCCGGCTAGGACTGCTCGTAGGTGCCGTGGATGACGGCCCGCGCGATGGACTTCATGAACAGGTTGAAGCCGAGGTACGCCGGACTGGCGTCTTCGGGCAGGTCCAGACGCTCAACGCTGACGGCGTGCACCGCGACGAAGTACCGGTGCACGCCGTGGCCGGCCGGCGGGGCGGCGCCGATGTAGCGGCGCATCCCGGCGTCGTTGCACAGCGTCAGCGCCCGGCCGGGCAACACCGAGCCGTCACCGACGCCGCGGGAAAGTTCGGTCACCTCGGCCGGCAGATTGGCCACCGCCCAGTGCCAGAAACCGGATGCGGTGGGGGCGTCGGGGTCGAACACCGTCACCGCGAAACTGCGGGTCTCCTCGGGGAATCCCGACCAGCTCAGCTGGGGCGAGACGTCCTCGCCGCCGGCACCCATGATTCCGCTGACCTGCGCCATCTTCAGCGGCTTGCGGTCGGCGATGTCGGCGCTGGTCAACGTGAAGCCGGGCAGCTTCGGCAGGAAGTCGTAGGGGTTGTACGGAAAAGCCATGGCGGATCCCTCTCTTCTGTGTCGGCGTCGGTTCGCCGGGGTCAGCAGTGCATCAGGAAGTGTTCGAGCACGCGGGCGCCGAACTGCAGCGCGTCCACCGGAACCCGCTCGTCGACACCGTGGAACAGCGCCGCGAAGTCCAGATCCGGCGGCAGCCGCAGCGGCGCGAAGCCGAAGCACCGGATACCCAGGCGGGCAAAGGCTTTCGCATCGGTGCCGCCCGAGAGCATGTACGGAACGATGCGCGCCTCGGGGTCGGAGGCCAGCAGCGCCTCATTCATCGCGTCGACCAGACTGCCGTCGAAGCTGGTCTCGTAGGACGGCAGTTCTGAGATCCACTCCCTGCTGACGTCGGGGCCGATGATCTCGTCGACCTCCCGCTCGAAGGCCGCCTGCCGTCCGGGCAGCACGCGGCAGTCCACCACCGCCGACGCGGTGGCCGGGATGACGTTGGCCTTGTAACCGGCCGACAGCATGGTCGGGTTGGCGGTGTCGCGGAGTGTGGCGCCGAGCATGCGGGCCATCGGCCCCAGCTTGGCCACCGAGCCCTCCAGGTCGTCGGTGTCGAAGGTCAGCCCGGTCTCCTCGGCCACTGCGGAGAGGAACTGGGCCACCGTGTCGGTGAGGATCAGCGGGAACTCGTGCGCACCGAGCCGGGCGACCGCTGCGGCGATGGTGGTGACCGCGTTGTCGTCGTGCACCATCGAGCCGTGACCGGCGCGGCCGCGCGCGGTCAGCCGCATCCAGAGCAGTCCCTTCTCGGCGGTCTCGATCAGGTAGAGCCGGCGCTCGCCGCCGTCGCGGCGCGGCAGCGTCACCGAGAAACCGCCCCCCTCGCCGACCGCCTCGCTGACACCGGCGAACAGATCGGGACGGTTGTCCACCAGCCACTGCGCGCCGAACTTCCCACCGTGCTCCTCGTCGGCGACGAAGGCGAACACCAGATCGCGCGGCGGCGTCACGCCCGCTCGCTTGAAGTGGCGGGCGACGGCGAGCATCATCCCGCACATGTCCTTCATGTCGACCGCCCCGCGACCCCAGACGTAACCGTCGGACACCGCTCCGGAGAACGGGTGCACGCTCCAGTCGGCGGCCTCGGCCGGCACCACGTCGAGGTGGCCGTGGATCAGCAGGGCGCCGCGGGAGGGGTCGGCGCCGGGCAGCCGGACGAACACATTGCCGCGGTTGGCCGCGCCGGACTCGATGTATTCGGGCTGGTAGCCGACGTCGCGAAGCTGCTCGGCCACCCATCGGGCGCAGTCCGCCTCGCCCTTGGTGGTCTCGGGCTCGCCGGTGTTGGAGGTGTCGAAGCGGATCAGTGCGCTGACGAGGCCGACCACCTCGCTCGCCGCGTCGTCAGGGCGTCCCCGCATCACCTCCCTTTCCTACCATTGGCCCGCCGCGGCCGAAGCCGGGTAGTCGCAATACCACATCGTTAACTCAAACCGCATTTACAACACGCGCAACATGCGGTTCTATTTAGCGATGGCGACCCGGATTCCAGCGCTGGCCGCACTGCTGTGCCTCGCCACCGGCTGCGCCACCACCACCGGCGGCACCGCGCTGCCACCCTCCCAGCTGCCACCGACCCCCGGCACGCTGCCCGCTCTGCTGCTTCCGGCCGACCAGGTCGGCGAGACGGTGGGCGCCGCGAACCTGGTGGTGACCCGGGAGGTGACCACACCGTGGAACGACGGCGCGCACTTCAGCGACGTCCCGGCCGGCTGCCTGGCGGTGGCCGGCGCCGCGCAGCAGGCCGAGTACGCCGGTACCGGCTGGAGCGCCCTGCACGGCCGGGTGCTGCGCGAGCCCCCGGCATCGCCGTCGTGGTCGCACTTCGCCGTCCAGGCCGTGGTGCTGTTCCCGACCGCGCAGGCCGCCGGCGATTTCTTCGCCGCGTCGCGCCGACGCTGGGAGTCCTGCTCGAACCGCGAACTGACCTATGCCCAGCAGCTGGCACCGCCGCAGCAGTGGACCATCGGGCCGGTCAGCGACGAGCGTGACCTGCTGGCGGTGTCCCGCGTCGAGCGCGCCCCGCAGCAATGGGCCTGCCAACGGGCCTTGACCGTGCATGAGAACGTGGCGGTCGACGTGGAGGCGTGCAGCATGGCCGGGCCGACCACGGCGGCGGCCTCGATCGCCCGGGCGATCGCCGGCCGGATCGGCCCGGCCTGATCGCGGTGAGTTTGAGCCGACGAGTCCCGATCCGATAGCCTTAGGCGCTCTCGGGTCCGAGTGGCGGAATGGCAGACGCGCTAGCTTGAGGTGCTAGTGCCCTATTAACGGGCGTGGGGGTTCAAGTCCCCCCTCGGACACTCTCAGGACGACCCTGCGGTACGCCCGCGGGTGCGGATCAGGCTCGCGACGGTGGTGACGAGCAGCACGACGGCTATCACGCCGATCGACATCGAGGTGGAGATCTCCGGCACCTCGACATGGTGGCCGCCGTTGATGAACGGCAGCGTGTTGGTGTGCAGCGCGTGCAGGATCAGCTTCACCCCGATGAAGCCGAGGATGATGGCCAGCCCGGCCGACAGGTAGACCAGCCGGTCAAGCAGTCCACCGATCAGGAAGTACAGCTGCCGCAGCCCCATCAGCGCGAAGGCGTTGGCGGTGAACACGATGTAGGGCTCCTCGGTGAGGCCGTAAATGGCTGGGATGGAGTCGAGCGCGAACAGTAGGTCGGTGACCGCGATCGCGACCAGCGCCAGCATCATCGGTGTGACTGCCCGCCTGCCGTCGATACGGGTGAGGAACCTGTCGCCGTCATAGTCGTCGGTGGTCGGAACGAACCGGCGCACCAGCGTGACCAGCCGGTTCTCCCGCTCCTCCTCGGCCTCGCGTTCGTGACCGCTCTCCCGCGCGAGTTTGAGGGCGGTGTAGATCAGGAAAGCCCCGAACAGATAGAACACCCAGCTGTAGGCGTTGATGGCGGCGGCGCCGACGGCGATGAAACCCGCCCGCATGATCAGCGCCATCACGATGCCGATCAGCAGCAGCTTCTGCTGGTACATCCGCGGCACCGCGAACGACGCCATGATCACGGTGAACACGAACAGGTTGTCCACCGACAGCGCCTTCTCGGTGACGTACCCGGCGAAGTACTCCCCGCCGTACTCGCCGCCCCAGTGCCACCAGATGAGAAGCCCGAACGCCACCGCCAGGCCGATGTAGACCGCCGACCAGATCGCCGACTCCCGGAAGGTCGGCTCGTGCGCCACCCGCACATGGGCGAAGAAGTCGAAGACGAACAGCCCCAGGACGACTAGGCAGGTGAGGATCCAGATCCCCGCGGACACTGCCATGACCGCCATTATTCAGGAAATACTCTTCGCCGCCCGCGACCGGGCCGCGGCGGCACCCGACCGCCGGCAAGTCGCCAGGTAGAGCGCCCACGACACCAGCACTGCGGTGAGCGCCAGCGCCTGCACCCCACCTGCGGCCGACTGCGGGTACAGCCGTCCGGCGACGTAGTGCTCGATGAATCCGGCAGGCCCCAGTGGCGGCAGGGCGGCGCGCTCCCGGGCCCACCGCTCCACGGTGGTCAGCGGGCACCAGAAGTGCAGGGCCACGCTGCCGATCGCCCACGCCACCGCCGTCACGTGCAGCCAGATGGTGCGCCGCCAGCGCAGCGCCAGGAAGCCGCCGGCGGGCAGATAGAACAGAAAGGCGAAGTGGGCGGCGGCCACGAGCCCCACCAGGCCGAGGAACAGCGCCCGCATGGCGTCACGGTAGCCCTCCTCGGCCTACCGTGGTCCGGTGACCCGGACCGTGCTGTTCCTCTATAACGATCCCTCGGCGCCGGAGGGGCTGCTCGGGGAGGCGTTCGCCGAATCGGGGTTCGCGGTCACAACGTTCGACGTGGTTCCGCCTGACCGGACCGGCGACCCGGTACACGTCGTCAGCTTCCCCGATCCGCTGGACTACGACGTCATCGTCCCGCTCGGCTCACGCTGGGCCGTCTACGACGAGCGGCTGCCGTGGGTCGCGGCCGAGATCGCGATGGTGCGACGGGCACTCGACAACGGGGTCGGAGTGCTCGGTGTGTGTTTCGGCGGCCAGTTGCTGGCCCGCGCGCTGGGCGGAACGGTGACTCGATCGCCGCATCCCGAGGTCGGCTGGCATCCGGTGCACAGCAGCAGACCGGAACTGGTTCCGGACGGCCCGTGGTTCCAGTGGCACTTCGACCGTCTCAGTGTTCCGCCCGACGCGGTCGAGATCGCCCGCAACGACTGCGCCACACAGGCTTTCGTGCAGGGCAGAGCACTAGGACTGCAATTCCACCCGGAAGTCGACGCCGCACTGGTGGACCGCTGGATCGCCGAGGACGGCGCCGACGGAGACATCTACCGGCTCGGGTTGCAGGCCACGCAGCTGCGCGATCGAACCGCGGCGCTGGCCGACTACGCCGCCCGGCGGCTACGGCTGCTGGTGGGCGGCTTTCTCGGACTGCTCGGCGACGATCGCCAGGACGGTGCGCACCGCCTCGGGTAGCGCGGCCGCGACCGCACCGCTCAATCCGACGCCGTGGCCGGTGTCGGCGACGCCGACGGCGACCAGCACCACCACATCGGGAGCCCGTCCCAGTGCCCGGCCCAGTTCGCAGGTCTGCCGCAGTCCCAGATCGTGCGAACTGACCGGGGCCGCCGCTTCGACATCGTCGGGGGAACAGCGGCGCACCTCACCGGCCGGGATACCGGCGGCGGCGTCGACGAGGATCGCCACCCGGGCGTCCTCCCAGGAGTCCAGGACGGCGGTCGGCTCGGCCGGGCAGGTCAGCACCCGCACGCCGGGCAGATCCTGACCGGCCAGGACGGCGGCGACGGCCGGTCCCACCCCGTCGTCGCGGCGGTGGTGGTTGCCGATCCCGATCACGACGCAGTCGCCGCTCACCTGCGCTCGACCGTCACCGTCAAGAAGTGGGTGGCGCACGAGATGCACTTCCCCTGGTTCGACATGGAGCCGGGCCATTGCCAGGCC
>JAPOHV010000167.1 GCA_029979305.1 Mycobacteriaceae bacterium
GATTCGCACGATGCCCACCTGCTCGCCGCCCGGTCCGATCAGCCGGACTTCAGGTACGCGGATGCGCTCGTTGACACGGGTCTCAGTGCTGATGGGGCCTCCCTGGTTGGCGTTCGTCTTCTCTGCGGACCGTCCGAGGCCGTACACCCGGACAACTCAGCGGATGACCACACCACCAGCACTCTGTTCAATCGAACAGAAAGGCCCTGCTCGCAGCAGGGCCCAGGCCGACCGATCACGGCACAGGCCGCCTGCGCCGCGGCGCAGAACCGGTACCCGCAGGCTCCGGTGACCGGACCGCCTGGCCTTCGGGGGCCGGCGGTGGGAGTGGGACTCCACTTGCTGTCCTGGCGTTAGCCGGGACGGTCGTGCATGGAAGTCTAACAGTCATGCCGGACGACTCCGACAACCCCGCGATCCGGGACCTGGCCGACATCCCCGCGGTGGAGGTGATCAGCCGCGCTGCGGTGATGCTGATGAGCGCGGCCGCCGAGAAACTGGGCCTGTCCGCCGAACACCCAGAGGATGGCGAGCACCTCGACCTAGACGAGGCCCGGCGGCTGATCACCGCGCTGGCCGGGCTGGTCGCCGCCGCCGGTCCGTACCTGGGTCCGCACACCGCTCCGCTGCGCGACGGTGTGCGTTCGCTGCAGTTGGGCTTCCGCGAGGCCAGCGCGATCCCCGACCCCCCGGGCGAGGGCCCGGGCGAGAAGTACACCGGGCCGGTGCGATAGATGGCCGGACCCGTGACGACGACCCGGCGCCGGTCCAGGCTGCACTGGGTTCCCGCGGCGGCCGGCTGGGCACTCGGCGTCATCGCCGCCGCTTCACTGCTGTCGAGTGTGTCCACCACCGTGCGGCACCTCACCCGGGTTCCGCGCGAGTTCATCGACAATTACCTGTTCAACTTCCCCGACACCAGCTTCGCGTGGGCGTTCGCCGTCGCGGTGATGGCCGGGGCGCTGGCGGCCCGCAAACGCATCGCCTGGTGGGTGCTGCTGGCCAACCTGGTGCTGGCCGTCGGGTTCGATATCGCATCGCTGACCCGTCGCGACGCCACGCATCTGGAGGACGTCGGCGAGATCCTCGGCCTGACCTTCCACGTCGCCGTCATCGCGCTTCTGGTACTCGCCTACGACGAATTCTCGGCCAGGGTGCGCCGTGGCGCGCTGCTCAAGGCCGCCGCCGTGCTCATCGCCGGCAACCTGGCGGGTATCGCAGTGGCATGGGGTCTGCTGGAGGTGTTCCCCGGCTCGCTGCAACCGGAGTACCGGCTCGCCTACGCCGTGAACCGGGTCAGCGGCTTCGCCACCGCGACGCCTGATCTGTTCGTCGGCAAGCCGCACGTATTCCTCAATGCACTCATGGGTATGTTCGGCGCCCTCGCTCTGATGGCGGCAGCGGTGGTGCTCTTCCAGTCCCAGCGGGCCGACAACGCGTTGACCGGAGAGGACGAGTCCGCCATCCGCGGCCTGCTGCAGGAGTACGGCAAGGACGACTCACTCGGCTACTTCGCCACCCGCCGCGACAAGTCGGTGGTGTTCGCGCCGAACGGCCGCGCCGCCGTCACCTACCGGGTGGAGGTCGGGGTGTGCCTGGCCAGCGGTGACCCGATCGGCGACCCGCGCGCCTGGCCGCAGGCGATCGCAGCGTGGCGGGATTTGTGTCAGCAGTACGGCTGGGCACCCGGGGTGATGGGCGCGAGTTCCACAGGCGCACAGGCCTTCCGGGAAGCGGGCCTCAACGCGCTGCAACTCGGCGACGAGGCGCTCCTCTACCCCGACAGGTTCCGCCTGTCCGGGCCGGACATGCGCGCGGTGCGCCAGGCGGTGACCCGCGCCCGTCGCTCCGGGCTGACCGTCCGGATGCGACGGCACCGCGAACTGTCCGCGCAGGAGATGGCGGCCGTGATCCAACGCGCCGACGCCTGGCGGGACACCGAGACCGAACGGGGCTTCTCCATGGCGCTGGGCCGGCTGGGCGATCCGGCTGACGGCGACTGCCTGTTGGTGGAGGCACTGAAGGCCGCGGAGGCCGACCATGCGGCATTGAAGGCCGCGGAGGCCGACCATCCGGCAGTGAAGGCCGCGGAGGCCGACCAACACGCAGGGCAGGCCGACACCGTCGTCGGCATGCTGTCGTTCGTGCCGTGGGGCGCCACCGGCCTGTCGCTGGACCTGATGCGCCGCGCACCCGACTCCCCCAACGGCACCGTTGAGCTGATGGTCAGCGATCTGTTGGAAGAGGCCGACACCGTCGGCGTCAGCCGGGTCTCACTGAACTTCGCGATGTTCCGCTCCGCCTTCGAACAGGGCGCCCAGCTGGGCGCCGGTCCGGTCGCGCGGCTGTGGCGTTCGCTGCTGGTGTTCTTCTCCCGGTGGTGGCAGCTGGAGACGCTGTACCGCTCGAACATGAAGTATCAGCCGCAGTGGGTGCCGCGCTACGCCTGCTACGACGACACTCGGCTCATTCCCCGGGTGGGCGTGGCGTCGGTGATCGCCGAAGGCTTTCTGGTGCTGCCCTTCTCGCGTCGTAACCGGCAGCACACCGGACACCGTTCTGCCGTCCCGCACGAACTGGCGGCCAGCGGTGCGCTGCACGGGGACGGCACCGCTCCGACACTCGAGACCGCCGCCGAGGGCGCGAGCGAGGAGCTCCGCCTTCCCGAGCAGGTGCGGGTGCGGATCGCGAAGCTGAAGGCGTTGCAGGACGACGGGATCGACGCCTACCCGCCGGGCGATGCGCCCAGTCACACGGTGGCGCAGGCTCTGGCCGCCGGCGACGACATCCCGGTGAGACTGGCCGGGCGCGTGATGCGGACACGCGACTACGGCGGGGTGACGTTCGCTCAGGTTCGCGACTGGTCCGGCGACGTGCAGTTGCTGCTGGACACGTCGTCATTGGACGCGGGCAGCCCGGACTTCTCCGGTGTGGACCTCGGTGATCTGATCGAGGCGTCCGGCCACATGGGCTACAGCCGAAACGGGACCCGTTCGCTGCTGGTGAGCAGCTGGCGCCTGCTGGGCAAGTGCCTGCGCCCGTTACCGGACAAGTACCGCGGACTGACCGACCCGGAGGCGCGGGTGCGGGCCCGCTACGTCGACCTGGCGATCAATCCGGCGGCGCGCGAGGTGGTGCGCGCCCGCAGCGCCATCCTGCGCTCCATCCGGGAGACGTTGTTCGCCAAGGGGTTCCTGGAGGTGGAGACGCCGATCCTGCAGCAGATCCACGGCGGTGCCAACGCGAGGCCGTTCCACACCCATATCAACGCCTACGACCTGGACCTGTATCTGCGGATCGCACCGGAGTTGTATCTCAAGCGGTTGTGCGTCGGCGGGGTGGAGAAGGTCTTCGAACTCGGCCGCGCGTTCCGCAACGAGGGTGTGGACTTCAGCCACAACCCGGAGTTCACCTTGCTGGAGGCGTATCAGGCGCATGCGGACTACCGCACCTGGATCGACGGCTGCCGGGAGATCATCCAGAACGCAGCCGTGGCAGCCAACGGGTCGATGGCGGTGATGCGGCCCGACGACAGCGGCGAACTGCACGCCGTCGACATCTCCGGGCAGTGGCGTGTACTGACGGTGCACGAGGCGGTGTCGAAGGCGCTCGGCGAAGAGGTCGGCCCCGACACCGACCTGGACCGGCTGCGCCGGCTGTGCGACGCCGCCGGCATCCCGTACCTGAGCCACTGGGACGCCGGCGCCGTAGTGCTGGAACTTTACGAGCGGCTGGTCGAGGAGAACACCGAGGAGCCCACCTTCTACATGGATTTCCCGACGTCGGTGTCGCCGCTGACCCGGCCGCACCGCAGCCGGCCCGGTGTCGCCGAACGCTGGGATCTGGTGGCGTGGGGAATGGAACTGGGCACCGCCTACAGCGAGCTGACCGATCCCGTCGAACAGCGCCGACGGCTGGTGGCGCAGTCGGTGCTCGCCGCCGGGGGCGACCCGGAGGCGATGGAAGTCGACGAGGACTTCCTGCAGGCGATGGAGTACGCGATGCCCCCCACGGGAGGCCTCGGCGTCGGAGTGGACCGGGTGGTCATGCTGGTCACGGGGCGCAGCATCCGCGACACGCTGCCGTTCCCGCTGGCAAAGCCGCGCTAACCTGGAGGTATGTTCCGGCAGCACATCTCGCTGATGCACGGGTGGATTCCGCTGGCCGTCCAGGTGCTTGCCGTCGCCGTCATCGTCGCCGCCGTGGGCCGGCGTACCCGCCGCTGGCGCACGACGACACTGCCGGTCGCCGCGCTCGTCGGAGTCGCACTCGCCGCGTTCACGCACTGGAACATCGCCAGCAACGGGCTGGCCGGGGATCCGGCACCGAAGCAACTCTGGCTGTGGATCGCGCTGACCGGGTTCGCGGCGGCCGTCGCCCTCTTCGGCTGGCGGTCAGCGTCATTGCGCCGGCGCGCAACGTCACTGCTGGCCGTCCCACTCGCCGCACTCTGCGCAGCCCTGGCGCTGAACCTGTGGGTGGGCTACTTCCCCACCGTGCAGACCGCGTGGGGTCAACTGACCGGCGGGCCGCTGCCCGGACAGACCGACCGCGCGACCGTCGCGAAGATGGTGGCCAACCGATC
Source organism: Mycobacteriaceae bacterium (assembly GCA_029979305.1). Lineage (GTDB taxonomy): Bacteria > Actinomycetota > Actinomycetes > Mycobacteriales > Mycobacteriaceae > Mycobacterium. The sequence goes on from JAPOHV010000167.1 coordinate 4,586, forward strand.
TGTGCCGGCCAAGGGCAAGCTGGTTCCGGTCACCATCCCCGGCGACGCGTCCGGGTTCAAACACCGCGGCGAGCTCGTCTACCTGCCGCCGGCGTACTTCGCCTCCAACCCGCCGCCCGCGCTGCCGACGGTGATGATGATCGGCGGACAGTTCAACACCGCAGCAGACTGGGTGCGGGCCGGCAACGCGGTCGCCACTCTCGACGAGTTCGCCTCCAAGCACGGCGGCAACGCGCCGGTGTTCGTGTTCGTCGACTCCGGGGGCGCGTTCAACAACGACACCGAGTGCGTCAACGGGGTGCGCGGCAACGCCGCCGACCATCTCACCAAGGATGTGGTGCCGTTCATGACGCACAACTTCGGGGTGAGCGACGACCCCGCGCACTGGGGCATTGTCGGCTGGTCGACCGGCGGAACCTGCGCGGTGAACCTCACCGTCAAGTATCCCGAGTTGTTCAGCGCGTTCGTCAACATCGATGGCGACGCCGCACCCAACGTCGGCACCAAGGCACAGACCATCGAGCGGTTGTACGGCGGCAATGCCGAGGCTTACAAGGAGTGGGACCCGTCGGTGATCATCCCGGAGCACGGGCCGTACGAGGGTGTGGCCGGCTGGTTCGCCGTGTCCGCGGCACCGGGTACGCGGCCGACCCCGATCGCCGGCATCGACCTCCCTGAGGCGGATCTCGAGTCGACGCCCGCCAACCCGACCGCGGCGGCACGCATGCTGTGCGCCTTGGCGACCGAATACGACATCGACTGCTCGGTGGTGCCGCACCCCGGAAAGCACGACTGGCCCTTTGCGGCCAAGACCCTGGCGGCGTCGCTGCCCTGGCTGGCCGGTCAGCTCGACACACCCGGAGTGCCGGTGCTGGATCTCCCCGGCGGCAACAACCGAACGAACGTGAGCATCGCCGCCGAGGGCCAACCGTTCGCGATCCCGACGCACAAGCCGTCGGGAGTACGGTGAGCGCCGTGAGCACCGGCGGCGACACGGGTCCGGCGCCTGCCGTCCCCGATACCGGCTACACCGACGCCGGTGTGCCCACCCTCGAGGGTGTGCGGGAGAAGATCGAGACCCGCTACGGAACGGCGCTCGGCGCAACCGAACTCGCCGAGGAGACCCCCGAGGCGCGCACGGCGGCACAGCGATACGACGAGCAGCAGAAGAAGGCCGCCGAGAGGCTCGAGGAGATCCGCGACTCGATGCGGAAATCCAAGGGCTGACTCACTGCCGGAGTCTGCGCGCCAGC
>JAPOHV010000090.1 GCA_029979305.1 Mycobacteriaceae bacterium
GCCGAGGAACCCGTAGAACCGGTCGAAGCCCTTCTGCAGCGGCCACTCCGACTTACTGCCGCCGCTGGAGACGTCCTCCTCGGGCACGTTGTGGTTCTTGCCGATCCAGAACGTGCTGTAGCCGTTGTCCTGCAGCACCTGTCCGATCGTCGCGCACTGGGCGGGCAGCCGGGCGGCCATCCCGGGAAAACCGTTGGAGCCCTCCGTGATCGAGCCGGAACGGTTGACGTGCTGGCTGCGGCCGGTCAGGAAACAGGACCGGGTGGGCGAGCACAGCGCGGTGGTGTGCCACTGCGAGTACATGATTCCGTTGTCTGCCAGTCGCTGCATCACCGGCATGTCGATCCGCCCACCGTAGGGCGACCAGGCGGCCAGTCCGGTGTCGTCGTAGAGAACCACCAGGATGTTGGGCGCGCCGTCGGGCGCCTTCTTCAGTTCGAAGGGCTTCCAGTCGGGTGTGGAGTCGCGGACGTCGAGTTCGATCTTGCCGTCGAAACCGTCGTTGATGCCGGTGCCGTAGCCGGGCGGGCCGTCACCGCCGCCCGCCGCGGTGCCACCGCCGCCCTTCTTGTCACAACCGGCGGCCAGCGCCCCGGCCGCCGCCGCACCCATGCCCGCGGCCAGGCCACCGAGGACCTTGCGCCTCGACAACCCACCGGCTTCCGGTTGCTCGTCCGGCGTCGCTGCGCTATCAGTACCGGTGTTTTCCATCCAGCAGTCTCTTTTCCTGTTTGCTCTTGTTGCTCCGACAGCGGAATCTACTCAAGTTCGGCCAGGCTGTCCTCGAGATAGTCGAGCAGCCGCTGCAGCTTCGGCACCGCGAGCCGGCATCCCACCAGCCCGAACTCCAGGTGGTCGGCGTAACTCAGACAGGTGATGTTCAGCGCCTGGTTCTCCGTGGGGATGGACAGCGGATAAATCGCCGCCATCGCGGCCCCGTTCCAGTAGAGACGCTCGCGCGGGCCCGGAACGTTGGAGATCAGCACGTTGTAGGGCGGCGGCGCGGCCGAGGAGCCCGGAATCCTGGTCAGCACCGCCGGCCCGACTGCGGTGAGCACCCCCAGCGCCGCCAACTGCAGGCCGGGACGGTCGGCCATGACGTCCTTGGTGGCGCGCATCGAGGCGGTGATCGCCTCGATGCGGTCGTCGGGGTTGTCGAGGTTGGTGGCGAGATTGCACAGTACGAAGGTGATCGCGTTGCCCTCGCCGCCGCCCGCCCCACCGGTCCGGATCGATACCGGCACCGAGGCGATCAGCGGATCGTCCGGCAACGCGTCGTGGGAGATCAGGTAGCGGCGCAGCGCACCGGCACTCATAGCCAGTACGACGTCGTTGAGAGTCACGCCGCGCTTCTTGGCCACCGTGAGCACCCGGGCGATGTCCCAGGACTGCGCGGCAACCCGCCGCGAGCCGCTGATCGGCTTGTTGAGCATGCTTCTCGGTGCCTCGTAGGGCAGCACCGCGGTCTGATCCCTGAGTGCGGCCCGGCCGTACTCGGCCAGCATCGAACCCATCCCCCGGAACCCCATCAGCGACCGGCCGGCGTTGCGGAACATCTCGAGGGGGTTGCCGGCCCGGCGCCGCACCGCCGGTCCGGGGGCCTGGTCATCGGGGGTCCACATCGGAGGTTTGCCCCGGACCTCCGGATCGGCGCTGCAGGACTGCAGGACCTTACGGGTCAGCGTGATGCCGTCGGCCAACGCGTGATGGCACTTCGCATAGGACGCGAAGCGGCCGTCGGAGAGCCCTTCGATGAGGTGGTACTCCCACAGCGGCCGGTGCCGGTCGAGCAGGCTGCCGTGCAGGCGCGACACCAGTTCCAGCAGTTCGCGCACCCGCCCGGGCCGGGGCAGCGCGGAGCGGCGCACGTGGTACTCGATGTCGATATCGGTCTCGGCCTTCCACCACAAGTTGCCCAGGGTGTCCACCGGGTCGCGGGGGCGGCGGGCGAAGATCGGCGCCACACCGGTGTAGCCGAGCAACTCCCGGTACAGCTCGCCCACATAGTCCTCGTCCGCACCCGGCGGGGCGTGGAAGAGCTGCAGACCGCCGACATGCATCGGGTGTTCGCGCGCCTCCTGTATCAGGAAGGCGGCATCCAATGGCGCGATCATTCCCATACCGGCGTTTGCCTTCCGACGCACTCGTGAGCCTGCTACACAGAGTGGTGTACGCCTCGGGCAGCGTCTTGGCTAACCGTGACAAGTAATCCAGCGGCCTTGTCCCGACGGACAAAAGGGGGTGCTCAATGCACGATTCGGAGGACGTGGCCGCCAAGCGGTGGCTCAATGAGTTCGCCCGGGCGTCCGAGAGCCGGGAGGCCCTCGACCTGTTGGTGGCCGCCCTCGACGACGATATCGTCGCGGCACTGCCGGAGTTTCTCGACCCGACGCTGCGCGCCGAACTGCACGCCAGTACGCGGGCGCACTGGAAGGGCTTCCTCGCGGTGATCACCCGGGAATCCATCGAGGTCCGGCCGGCACCGCAAATCCACGACCTGGCCCGCACGCTGGCCCGCCGGGGATACGAGTTGCCGTTGCTGCTGGCGGTGTACCGGGTCGGGCAGCGCGCCACATGGAAGTACATCACCGGCCTGCTCCAGTCCGAGGTCTCCGACCCAGCGCTTCGATCGGCGGTGCTGTTGCGGTTCTGGTCGCAGGCGGCCTTCTGGATCGACTCGACGGTCGAGTCGCTGATCGTCACCTTCACCGCGGAGCGCGAACAGTGGCAGCGCGGAGCGCTCGCGCGGCGGGCGGACATCGTGAACTCCCTCCTGGCGGGTCAGTCGGTGGACCTCGAGGTGGCCATCACCACGCTGGCCTACCCACTGCGCCAGCACCACACCGCGTTCACGCTGCGGGTCGACGACAAGGTTCCGGACGCAGACGTCCAGAACCTGGTCGAGTCGGCCGCGCGGACGGTGGCCGGCACGCTGGCAGGCTGCCGTCCCCTGATCGTCTCGAGCGGAGCACGCGCGGCCTGGTGCTGGACGGCGACGCCGTGCGCCATCGAGCGGCTCCCGGAGACCGAGCTCTGCGACCTTCCCCGGTTCGTGCGCGCCACCATGGGCAACTGCCATCCCGACGTTGAGGGGTTCCGGCTCAGCCACTCCGAGGCCATCGCCGCGCTTACCGTGGCGGACATCACAGGCGCACCGGTCGTCCACTTCAGCGATGTCGAATTAGCCTGCCTGACAGCGGGTCTCGTTGACCGAGACGGCCGTATCGCGTTCGTTCGACGCGAACTCGCCGGACTGGCCGAGTCCGACGATGCGACCGAACGTCTGCGTGACACTCTGCAGGTCTATCTGCAGCAGGGCTGCGACGCCGCGGCCACCGGCGAACTGCTGAACCTGCATCCCAACACCGTGCGCTACCGCGTCCGCCAAGCCGAGAAGAAGCTGGGGCACTCGATCCAGCGCCGCCGCGTCCAACTGGAACTGGCGTTGGAGATCGTCAGCGTCCTCGGCATCGCAGGCTGACGCCGACAACCCGGCACTGTCTTTTTGTCCGCGGGGACATTGACCCAGCAACACAATCGCGTCACCCTTCCCGCTACCGACCTGCGATGTCGCCGAAAGCGGTCGGCCCCGGGCAAGGGAGGATGATCATGGCAGCGCAACTGACCGACAACCACCGCGCCGTGTTGCGCGCCCTGGCCGACACCGTGATTCCGTCACTGCCGCGCGACGACGACCCGACCGGGTTCTGGGCTGCCAGCGGAAGCGACCTGGGAGCCGACGCCGCCGTCGCCGAGGTGCTGGCGGGTTTGCCCGACGAACAGCGGACCGGGCTGCTCAGCCTGCTCGACGGGATGCACGTGATGGGGTTCGCCACCGGCTCGCAGCGATCCCGGGAGCAGGTCGTTCGCAACGTCGCCCTGATGGGTGCCGCCCCGGCCGCGGGGATCAAAGCGCTGACCTCGCTGACCGCCGCCATGGCCTACGCCGCCCCGGATCCGAATACCGGCGCCAACCCGGCCTGGCGGGTGTTCGGCTACGACGGGCCGCCGCGGAAGGCGCCCGGCGGGCCTGAGCCGCTGCCGACCTTCACGCCCACCGATTCCGTCCTTACCGCCGACGTCTGCGTCGTCGGCTCCGGCGCCGGCGGGGGTCTGATCGCCGGCGTCCTGGCTCAGGCGGGGTTGAACGTCGTCGTGCTGGAAGCCGGACAGGCGCGCAACGAGGCCGACTTCGCCGGGTACGAGCTGCTCGCCTACCAGCAACTGTTCTGGCGCGGCGGTGTCAACACCACGGCCGACATGAACGTCAGCATGCTCGCCGCCTCGACGCTGGGCGGCGGCCCCACGGTCAACTGGTCCAACTGCCTGCGCACCCCGGAATGGGTGCGTGATCAGTGGGCGGAGGAATTCGGGCTCAAGGACATCGCGACTGCTGAATTCGACGAGCACATCGACGCGGTCTGGCAGCGGCTGGGCGTCAATGGCGAGTGCTCGGACCTCAACGGTCCGCACCTGCGGATGCGCACCGGCGCCGAGGCCCTGGGCTGGTCGTTCAAGACCCTGACCCGCAACGCCGACCCCCAGACCTATTCGCCGGACTCGGCCGGGCATATCGGCTTTGGTGACCGCTCGGGCTCCAAGCGCGACGTCCGGCACACCTATCTGCGCGACGCCGTCGAGGCCGGCGGGAAGGTCATCGTCGGCTGCGCGGCGAAGCGGGGGCTGGTCGAAAACGGCCGCGCCGCCGGCGTCGAGGCCACCTACACCGACCCGGCGACGGGTGCGACGAGGCAGCTGACCATCAAGGCTCCACGTGTGGTGGTCGCATGCGGTTCGCTGGAATCCCCCGCCCTGCTGCTGCGCTCCGGGATCGGCGGCCCGGCGGTGGGCAAGTACCTGCACCTGCATCCGGTGGTCGGCTTCCTCGGTATCTACCCTGACGAGACCAACCCGTGGTGGGGTGCGCCGATGACCGCCATGGTCGACGAGTTCGCCAACGTCAAAGACGGACACGGCTTCCTGATCCAGAACGCGCAGTGGTCGCCGTCGGTCATCGTCGCCGGCATGGCCCGGTCCTCCGGCGCCGAACACAAGGAGACCGTCGCCAAGCTCGGCCGTGCGGCGTTTCTGATCGCCTTCCCCCGCGACCGCGGGCACGGCACGGTCACCATCGACGACCACGGCAACGCGGTGGTCAACTACTCGATGACCGACGAAGTCGACCTCCTGGTCGCTCACACCTCCATCGAGAAGCAGATCCGGCTGCACCACGCCGCCGGCGCCGAGGAGATCATCCCGTTCGGGTCGATCACCCGGCGCTGGCGCCGCGGGGAGGACCTCGAGGCGTTCATCACGGCGATTCAGAACGTGCCGCTGCGGGCCGGTGGCTTGCAGCTCTTCTCGGCACACCAGATGAGCAGTTGCCGACTGGGCAGCGATCCGCAGACCTCGGTGGCCAATCCGACCGGTGAATTGCACGACACACCAGGGGTTTTCATCGGGGACGCCAGCGGCATGCCGACCGCAAGCGGGACCAATCCGATGATCTCGGCCATGTCGCTGGCGCACCGTACCGCCACGCACATCGCCAATGAAGCCAAGCCCGCCGTCAACGCCTGAGGAGAATCATGACGACGACGATTCCGATGCCGGTCCACGACCGTATGTACATCGACGGCCAGTGGGTGCGGGCTGACGGTGACGAAACGCTCGCCGTGGTGAACCCCTACACCGAGCAGGAGATAGCCAGGATCCCGGCCGGCGACGCCGCCGATGTGGACCGCGCCGTCGCAGCGGCCAACAATGCCTTCCCCGACTGGGCGGCAACCCCGGTGGCGGAGCGCATCGCGATGCTCGACGCGGTCGCCGCCGGGCTGTCCGACCGCGGTGACGAACTGGCCGCCGTCATCACCAGCGAGGTCGGCACCCCGATCACGCTCGCCCGATTGATCCAGGTCGGTCTGCCGACCATGTCGTTCGCCTCGATGCGCGGCCTGGTGGACGACATGGTGTTCGAGGAGGAGATCGGCAACTCGCTGGTCGTACGCGAGCCGGTCGGGGTGGTCGCGGCGATCGCCCCGTGGAACTACCCGCTGCACCAGATGGCCGCCAAGGTCGCGCCGGCGCTGGCCGCCGGATGCACGGTGGTCCTCAAGCCCTCCGAGGTCACCCCGCTGTCGACCTTCGCGCTGATGGAGATCTTCGACGACGTCGGCCTGCCGCCCGGCGTGGTCAACATGGTGACCGGGCTGGGGACCGTCATCGGCGAAACGATGATCAGCCATCCCGGGGTCGACATGGTCACCTTCACCGGTTCGGAGGGCGTCGGCCGGCACATCGGCGAGGTGACCGGCCGCAACCTGGTTCCGTCCTCGCTGGAACTGGGCGGGAAGTCGGCCTGCATCGTCCTCGACGACGCTGATATGCAACTGGCCATCTCCTCCGGCATGACCCGCTGCCTGCTGAACTCCGGCCAGACCTGTATCGCCCAGACCCGCCTTCTGGTGCCGCGGTCCAGGCTCGCCGAGGCCGAGGCGATCGCCGCAGCGGTGGCCGCCGCCCACACCATGGGCGACCCCTTCGACCCGTCAACCCTGTTGGGGCCCATGGTGACTGCGCAGCACCGCGAGCGGGTGCGCGAGCACATCCGCAGCGCCGTGACCGAAGGTGCCCGCCTGGTCACCGGCGGCCCCGATATGCCGGCCGGGCTGAGTCAGGGCTTCTTCGTGGCGCCGACGGTCTTCTCCGATGTCACCTCCAAGATGAAGATCGCCCAGGAGGAGGTCTTCGGGCCGGTCCAGGCAATCATCGGCTACGACGACGAGGACGACGCGGTGCGGATCGCCAACGATTCCCGCTTCGGGCTGTCCGGTGCGGTGTGGTCCGGCGACGAGGAACGCGCCATGAGAGTGGCCCGCCGGATCAGGACCGGCCAGATCGACGTCAACGGCGGAGCCTTCAACCCCTGCGCCCCGTTCGGCGGTGTCGGCGCGTCCGGGCACGGCCGGGAGTTGGGCTCACATGGTCTCGAGGAGTTCTTCTACCTGAAGTCCATTCAGCGCTAGTCGTTTTCAGCGGCGGTCACGAAGTCGATCAGCTCCTCGACCCGGCCGATCAGTTCCGGTTCCAGATCGTTCCAGTCCCGCACCGACCCGCGGATCCGCTGCCACGCCCGCGCGATATCGGCTTTCGTGCGGTGCGGCCAGCCGAGCGCCTGACAGATTCCCGCCTTCCATTCCGTCGTGCGCGGGACCGCCGGCCACGACCGCAGCCCCACCCGGTCCGGCTTGACGGCCTGCCAGATGTCGACGAACGGGTGGCCGACCACCAGGGTGTGCCCGCCACCCGGCCCACGGCGCACCGCCTCGGCGATGCGGGACTCCTTGGAACCGGGGACCAGATGGTCGACGAGCACCCCGAGTCGCTTACCGGGGCCGGGCCGGAACTCCCGCACGATCCCGGCCAGGTCGTCGACACCTCCGAGGTACTCCACCACCACACCTTCGACGCGCAGGTCGTCGCCCCAGACCTGCTCGACAAGCTCTGCGTCGTGGCGGCCCTCCACGTAGATGCGGCCGGCCAGCGCCACCCGGGCCTTGGTCCCGGCCACTCGCACAGAACCCGACGCGGTGCGCCGATCCACGGTGGTCGCGCCCGTCCTGGGCGGGGCTGTCAGGATCACCGGGCGGCCATCGACCAGGAAGCCGGGGCCGAGCGGGAACACCCGCACCCGGCCGTTGCGGTCCTCGAGTTCGACCCGGCCGCCCTCGACCCTGATGACGGCCCCGACGAAGCCCGACTGCGGATCCTCCACCACCAGCCCGGCATCGGCGCGGCATTCGACCGAGCGACTTCTGGTGGGCGGGTGCGGGTTGTCGGCGAGCACGTCGGTGCCATATCGGTCGGCCACCCGGGTCATCCTAGGCAGCGGTGCGGCCCGTTTCGCGACCCCACGCCGACCCGGTCACCGCGAATCCGAACCGCCCGGCCTGAGTTCATCTTCGGTCTGAAGTGGGTTCTCCGGCAGCCGGTTTGACGCATGTTGCTGTTCGATCATCCGCCGCAGCGCCGCCACTTCGGCCGTCAGCGCAGCCAGTTCGGACCTGCCCGGGTCCTCGTTCCGGCGGCCGGGGTTGGTCAGCCAGGAGACGACGGCGCCGATGAACAGCGCCGAGAACAACGTGGCGCACAGCGCCAGGACAGCCGCCAGGCTGCGTCCGTCCGCGGTTCGCGGCTCGACCTCCTCCAGGCTGTCGATGTCGACCTGCAGCAGCCGGGCGGTCGTCCAGCTGACGCCGTCCGCGACCGTCCTGAGCTGCGAGCCGGAGGTCGACCGCTCCACCCGGACCAGGCCGATCGTCACGATCGCGCTGATGAAGACGAGCAGGGCGAAGGCCGTCAGCAACTCGCCCCTGGTCGGGTGTCGCGGCAACTCGAGGATGAAACCCAGCACGATCAACGCCAGCCCGACGGCCGGGAGCCAGACGACGTAGGTGAACACCACCGAAACCAGCAGCAGCGGGATGCCGAGGTTCGACCTCAGGTACTCCTCGCGCGCCGCGGAGCGCCGCAGCCCGCGCGCGAACCGGACGGCCAGGAATATCCAGAGCACCGCGCCGATGCCACCGGCGATCATCCCGTCGGCGGTGACCTTCATCTCGGCGAAGGTCTTCCACTCCTCGCCGTCGAAGAAGAACCACAGCACGCTGAACGAGTAGGTGGTGATGAGCAGCAGTTCGAGTGCCAGACCGAGGATCGGGTGGCGTGGCCATCGACGTGGGTATTCCATGTCGTCTCCCGTCGAGATGCCGCATGCGCATCCAAGCACAAACACCGCGGCCGTACCGGTCGTCTGCGTCCCGGGTGCCGGCCCCCCGGTAACCTTGGCTCCCATGAGCCGCAGCGTCAGCACCCGTACCCGCGTTGTCGTCGCCGGAGTCGCCGCATGCTGTGCGGCGCTGACGGGCTGCTCCGCCGCCAAGGAGAGCCCGGCGGCGGCCGACACCTCCTATTCGGGCAGTCCAGCGTCGGCGACCGACTCGCCCTCGTCCACCAGCCCGATGGTCGGCGGTATGACCGAGTGCACGAAGGCCGCCCTCGCCGCACCGGCGACCGCGGCCGCCCAGACACTGGGACCGAACAATCTCTACACCGTCGACCGACTCGACTGCGCCGACGGCTGGGCAGTCACCAGCGGCATGCTGTCCAGCACGGACAACCCGAACATGGGCGCGCCGACGTCGTTCGTGTTCGAGCAGGAGGGCCAGTTCTGGATCCCCAAGGACAAGGCAAAGGTCTGCGGCACCAATCCGACCACCACGACCGCCCCTGCGGACGCGCTGATTCCGGCCGCGCTCTTCCTGCCCGGGTGCGCAGCCGGCTGATGGCCGCGTGACGGATCGGGGGCTCAGCCGCAGGGCCGCACTTCGGGTCGCCGGCGGCATCGGGCTGGCGGCGGTGGCGACGCCCGCGGCAGCGCCGCTCGCCCGGGCGGCTCCGGCAACGGTTTCCGGGGTGATGCTCGGCCGCGACGCCTGGGGTGCCCGGCCGCCACGGCCGGGCGGCCGGCAACACACGGTCGATCGCATGACGATCCACCACTCCGCCGTGCCGCTGCCCGACAACCGCCAGATCGCCGCCAGGCTGCGCCAGCACCAGCGCTACCACCAGGACGACAAGGGCTGGATCGACATCGCCTATCACGCCGCGGTCGACAGGCGGGGAAACATCTTCGCGCTACGCGACCCGGCGTTCGCCGGAGACACCGCCACCGATTACGACACCACCGGCCACTACCTCATCCTGTGTGAGGGCAACTTCGACGAGGAGGCCGTCACCGGGGAGCAGCTCGACGGCGCGGCGCTGGTGGGCGCCTGGGCCACACAGCGATTCGGGATCTCCTCGGCCACACTGGCCAGCCACCGCGAGGTCACCGCGGTAACCTCCTGCCCGGGCGAGAACCTCGAGGCACATCTCGTCTCCGGAGACCTCAAGCGCCGGATCGACGATCTAATCGCCACCGGGTTTTCACTCACCCCGGTCTCCGGGGCGCCGGCGGCGGCCATCGTGGCGGGAATCGAATCCGGCTAAGAGGATCCCCCGGTGATTCGACACGGGCCACGCCGGCGAAGCACCCGCCTCCGTCCGAACCAGCTGACGGCGACGCCCTTGCACACGTCCCGGGTCCATCGCCCGTAGCATGTGTGCGAGCAACCGGAGGTGTGTGGATGGATTACAGCTGGCTGAGTTCCAGGGCAGAAGCTCGCCCGGCCGGTGAGAAGGGCTGGGGCGCGTTCGCCGTGGAGCCCATTCCCGCCGGCGAGACCGTCGCCGCGTTCGGGGGCTGGGTCGTGCCGACATCCGTGCTGGGGACCTTCAGCCACGATCGCCAGAGCCGCTCCATTCAGGTGGATGTCGACCTGTATCTGGTCTCCGACGAAACGCCCGAGCCCGGCGATATGCTCAATCACTCGTGCGAACCGAACTGCGGGTTGTCCGGCCAGATGCTGCTGGTGGCGATGCGCGATATCGACCCCGGCGAGGAACTGTCCTTCGACTACGCGATGTGTGACGCCAGCGACTACGACGAGTTCCGCTGCCTGTGCGGTAAACCGACGTGCCGTGAGATCGTCACCGGCGCCGACTGGCGCGATCCTGTTCTCCAGGACCGCTACGCCGGCTGGTTCTCCCCCTACATCGCGCGCCGTATCGCCGCGCTGCCCACCCGGCGACCGTAGCCGCGGCAAGCGAACTCCGACGGGTCTGCGGTGAGGCAGCAGCCGGTCACCGGCGTTGCGGCCACGATGACGACCGTGGCCATGGGCTTGGGCACCGCGGTCGCGGTCGGGGATCTCAGAATCCTGGCGGCCAACATCTCGATCGTCCGAACCGGTTTGCACTTCTCCAATGGAACGACCATTTTCGTGTCGTCGCTGGCGACCATGACCCTGGCCGCCTCGGTGCTGGGCGCGGGCGTGCTGGGCGACCGGTACGGCATGAGGAGGATGTTCGTCGCCGGAGCCTGCGGCGCCGCGCTGTTCGGATTCGCCGGAGCGGCCGCCCCCAATGTCGTCGTGCTGCTGATCGCGAGAGCCTGCATCGGGGTGTCCTTCGCCTTCCTCACCGGTCTGTCACTGGCCATCATCAACGCCGTCTTCCCCACCGAGCGTCGCGCAACCGCGATCGCCAGATACCTGGCCGTGGTCTATGCGTTCGGTGTGATTCCCGCAACCGTGGGTAGCGTTCTGGCCGAGCGGTTAGGTTGGCGCAGCGGACTTCTCGTCACTCCGATCCTCGCGATCGTCGTCGTGCTGATAACCCTGCGCTATGTGCCCCAGACACCGAGCTCGCACCGCAAGACCGACACTCCCGGTCTGCTGCTGGTGGCCACCGCACTTATCGGCGTCACCTTCGGAATTTCCCGGCTGCAGAGCGGAGCGGATCTGACAGCGCTGGCATCGATCCTCACCGGCATCCTCGCAGCAGCCGCATTCATCTGGTGGGAACTGCGCAGCGACGAGCCGGCCCTGGACCTGAGGATCTTCC
>JAPOHV010000092.1 GCA_029979305.1 Mycobacteriaceae bacterium
ACCTTCGACATCGACGCCAACGGCATCGTGCACGTCACGGCCAAGGACAAGGGCACCGGTAAAGAGAACACGATCAAGATCCAGGAGGGCTCCGGCCTGTCCAAGGAGGAGATCGACCGGATGATCAAGGACGCGGAGGCGCACGCCGACGAGGACCGCAAGCGCCGCGAGGAGGCCGACGTCCGCAACCAGGCCGAGTCGCTGGTCTACCAGACGGAGAAGTTCGTCGCCGAGCAGCGTGCGGCCGAGGGCGGGTCCAAGGTTCCCGAGGACACGCTGGTCAAGGTCGACGCTGCGATCGCCGAGGCCAAGACCGCGCTCAACGGATCGGACCTCGGTGCGATCAAGTCCGCGATGGAGAAGCTGGGCAACGAGTCGCAGGCGCTGGGCCAGGCCATCTACGAGGCCACCCAGGCTGAGCAGGCGGCCGGTGGAAGTGCCGGTGCGCCGGGCGGTTCCGGGGCCGACGACGTGGTGGACGCCGAGGTGGTCGAGGACGATCAGGAGCCGCGGTGACCCATCCCGATCACGACGAACCGGTGACGGTCACCGACAAGCGGCGGATCGACCCGCAGACCGGTGAGGTCCGCGAAGGTGTTGCTCCCGGCCCGGCCCCCAGTGGGCCGGTGCCGGGCGCAACCGGCGAGGCCGACAAGATCGCCGAGCTCACCGCCGACCTGCAGCGGGTACAGGCCGACTTCGCCAACTACCGCAAGCGAGCCCTGCGCGACCAGGAGACGGCCGGCGAACGCGCCAAGGCCGTTGTGGTGAGCCAGTTGCTGGGTGTGCTCGACGACCTCGACCGGGCCCGCAGCCACGGCGACCTCGAGAGCGGCCCGATGAAGTCGGTGGCCGACAAGCTGGTCGCCGCGCTGAGCGGACTGGGCCTGGTCGAGTTCGGCACTGAGGGTGAACCGTTCGATCCCTCGCTGCACGAGGCCGTCCAGCACGAGGGCGACGGATCCAACCCGGTTATCGGCCACGTCATGCGCAAGGGCTACAAGCTCGGGGAGTTCGTGCTGCGCCCGGCCATGGTCGGTGTCGTGGACACCGTCGAGGTCACAGACTCGCACGACACGCCCACCGAGGGCGGGTACCCCGGCTCGCAGAACGCAGAATCAGATCAGTAACCGCACCGGAGAGGAGGTGACGCGGCATGGTTCAACGGGAATGGGTTGAGAAGGACTTCTACAAAGTGCTCGGCGTCTCCTCCGACGCCAGCGACGACGAGATCAAGCGGGTCGCCAAAAAGCTGCTGGCCGAGAACCATCCGGACCGCAACCCTGACAACCCGAAGGCCGAGGAGCGCTACAAGGAAGTCGGGGAAGCCCGCGACGTGCTGACCGACAAGGCCAAGCGCAAGGAGTACGACGAGCCCCGCCGGATGTTCGCCGGCGGCGGCTTCGGCCGCCGCTTCTGCGGGGGCGGTGGGGGCGGCGGATTCAGCGGCTATGACGACGGTGGCGGCGTCTTCACCCTCAACGATCTGTTCGGTCAGGCCGGCCAGGACGGCGGCGCCAACATCGGCGATCTGTTCGGCGGACTGTTCGGCAGGGGCGCCCAGCAGCCTCGGCCCAGCCGGCCGCGGCGCGGCAAGGATCTGGAGACCGAGACCGAGCTGGACTTCCTTGAGGCCACCAAGGGTGTGGCCATGCCGCTGCGGCTGACCAGCCCGGCGCCGTGCACCAACTGCCATGGCAGCGGCGCCCGCCCGGGCACCAGCCCGAAGGTGTGCGCCAGTTGCAACGGCTCCGGGATGATCAACCGCAACCAGGGCGCGTTCGGGTTCTCCGAGCCGTGCACCGACTGCCGGGGCAGCGGCTCGATCATCGAGAGTCCCTGCGACGAATGCCGCGGCACCGGTGTCACGACCCGCACCCGCACCATCAATGTGCGCATCCCACCCGGTGTCGAGGACGGCCAGCGGATCCGGCTGGCCGGGCAGGGCGAGGCCGGTCTGCGGGGTGCGCCGTCGGGTGACCTCTACGTGACCGTCCACGTGCGACCGGACCAGGTGTTCGGCCGCGACGGCGACGACCTGACCGTCTCGGTACCGGTCAGCTTCACCGAATTGGCTTTGGGCACAACGCTGAAGGTTCCAACGTTGGACGGCAAGGTCGGCGTGAAGGTTCCCAAGGGTACCTCCGACGGCCGCATCCTGCGTGTCCGCGGTCGCGGTGTTCCCAAGCGCAGCGGTGGTTCCGGCGACCTGCTGGTCACGGTGAAGGTCGCGGTGCCGCCGACGATCGAGGGTGAGGCGCTGGAGGCGCTGGAGGCTTACGCGGCCGCGGAGAAGGCCAGCGGCTTCGACCCGCGTGCCGGATTGGCCGGCAACCGGCCATGACCGCCGCCGAGGGTGCCCGGACGTTCCTCATCTCGGTGGCCGCGGAGTTGGCCGGTATGCACGCCCAGACCCTGCGTACCTATGACCGGCTCGGACTGGTCAGTCCCGAACGCAGCGCCGGCGGGGGGCGGCGCTACTCCGAGCGCGATGTGGAACTGCTGCGTGAGATCCAGCGGCTCTCCCAGGACGAGGGCGTGAACCTGGCCGGGATCAAACGGATCATCGAACTGTCCAACCAGGTCGAGGCGCTGCAGGCGCGGGTGGCCGAGATGGCCGAGGAACTCAGCCGCTCCAAGCCCCGCCGTGATCTGGCGGTGGTGCCCAAAAGCACGGCCGTCGTGGTCTGGACGCCGCGCAAACGCTGAGGTTCTCGGTCTATTTCACCCGGATGGTGAACGTCGAGACAGCGGGCCGGCCCGGCACGGCCTTGTTGTAGTTGCCCTTGCGCAGCGCGTTGGTCGGGGCCGCCATCGGCTCGACGCAGAGCACGGCGTCATTGGCCGGGGCGAAGATCTGCGCGGCCGGGTAGCCGTGGTCGAAGACCACCTCGATACGGCGGTCGCCGCCGGACAGTGCGAACACCGCACCCTGCGGCACCTCGTCGAACCCGTCGTCGATGACCCGGTCACCCAGGGTCTCGGACTTGGCGGCCACCTCCGCGGTCGCCCCGGTCGGGATGCCCCAGTTGTCCACCGGCAGGTGACGCATCGGCGGGGGCTCCAGCAGCCACTCCGAACGCGGGACGTCCGGGATGGTGAGGTACGGGTGGAACCCGAAGCACAGCGGCACCGACGCCGAGGTGGTGGGCGTAATCGTCGTCTCGATGGTCAGCGCCCGGTCGACCAGCTTGATGTCGAGGGTGACCACGTGCGGGAACGGGAAGCTGCACAGCAGCCGCGGCTGGCCGCCGTAGTCGAGGTCGGCGATGAACCGGTTGTCCTCCTGCTCGGTGACCAGCCAGCCGGGGTAGGCCGCCAGCACGCCGTGGATCACCAGGCCGTGCTCGTCGGAGCGCACCCCGCCCACACCCGGAGTCAGGGTCACCGCGCCGCCGTCGACCGCGTAGCCGTTGGCGCTCAGCCGGTTGGCGAACGGGTAGAGGATCGGGATGCCCATGGTCTTGCCGGTGGTCAGATAGGCGCTGAGGCCGCGGCGCTGACCGAGCAGTTCCACCCCGCCGTCAGACAGCGAGGTGCAGATCATCCCCGCCGACGGGACGAAGGTCGCGGTCAGGGCGGACGTGGGGTCCTTCAGGACGACGGAGGGCAACTGGGCCATTGTCGGATTGTGCCACGAATCACCCGCGACTGACCAAGCCCGGGGTTGGTTGGCGGCGCTGGTCGACTGCCCGCGGTCACCGGTGCTCGTTGATGTACGTCGTGAGGTCGTCGATCGTGCGCAGCGAGGCGTACTGCGACTCCGGGATGTCGACCTCGAAGCGCTTGTGCAGCCGGACCAGGAAGTTGAGCCAGTCCATCGAGTCGAGATCCACCTGATCGCGCAGCAACTCGGTGTCGGACAGATCGGCCTCGTCGATCTCCGGGGCGATGTCGAGAAGTTCGGCCACCACCCCGGCGCGGGTCTCGGTGCTCATCTGTATCTCCTCATAGCTCTTGCGGTTGCTGCAGCAACCGGTTGATCTCGGCCAGGAACAACGCCCCGCGGGCGCCGTCGCTGGCCCGGTGGTCGGCGGCCAGAGTGGTCTGCACGGTGGTGGCCACCCGGATGCCGCCGTCCACCACGACCACCCGCTCGGCGGGCCTGCCGAACCCGACGATCGCCACCTGTTGCGGGTAGATCACCCCGAAGACGGAGTCGACGCCCTTCTCGCCCAGGTTGGTGACGGTGATGGTCGGATCGGACATCTCCGAACTGCGCAGCGAGCCCGAGCGCGCGCGCGCCACCAGATCGGTGAGGTCGGTCATGAGCTCGGCCAGCGTCTTCTCGGAGACGTCGTGGATGGCCGGGGCCACCAGGCCGCCGCCGCGCAGCGAGATCGCCACGCCGACATGCTGACCGGCTCCCGCGACGAACCCCTCGTCGCGCCAGAAGCCGTTGAACTCACCGAACTTTCGCGCCGCCAGGCCCACCGCTTTGAGTTGCAGCACCGCCATCAGCATCCGCTCGGTGATGGGACGTCCGGCGTTCTGTTCGGTGAGCCAGGCCAGCGCGGTGTCGAGAATGATCTCGTCGGCGAGGTAGTAGTGCGGGATCTCCCGTTTGGAGCGGCTCATCGCTGCGGCGATCGACGCCCGCATGGCCGCGCCGCGTTCCCGGGCCCTCTCGGCCGCCGACTTCGTGACCGCCGGCGGGGGCGGGGGAGGTGGCGGTTCAGGTGTCTCGTGGTGGGCGGTTGCCGCGGCATGTTCGACGTCGTGCAGGGTAATCGCCCCCTGCGGCCCGGTGCCCTCGATCGTCTTGAGGTCCACACCGAGTGAGGCGGCGGTTCGGCGGGCGACCGGCGACACCCACAGTCGGTGACCGACCGGCGCCGCGGCGCCGCGCTGCCGCGGTGTCGCCGGGGACTCGGTGGTGACGACGGCAGCGGCGGCGGGTGCGGTCGGCTCTGGCGCGGCCCCGGGTTCGTCGCCGGGTTCGAGCAGGGTGGCCAGCGGGGTGCCGACGGCCACCGTCTCGCCCACCGGCACCAGCAGCTGATCGACCACACCGTCGTGCCAGCACTCGATTTCCACCGCGGCCTTCGTGGTTTCGACCACCGCGACGATCTGCCCGCGGGTCACGGTGTCGCCGGGCTTGATCCGCCATTCGTCGAGGCGGCCCTCGTCCATATCCGCCCCGAGGGCGGGCATCGTGAACTCGATCATTACGGTGCCCGCCGGTCTGTCCCGAACAGTCCGCGTACCGCGGCGACGATCTTGTCGGGTTGGGGCAGCGCCGCCTCCTCGAGGTGCTTGGCGTAGGGGATCGGCACCTCGACGGTGCACACCCGGGCGATCGGCGCGTCGAGTTCGTAGAACGCCTGCTCGACGATTCGCGCGCTGATCTCGGCGGCCAGGCTGCCGGTGTGCCATGCCTCGTCCACCACCACCACCCGGTGTGTCCTGCGGACCGACTCCATCATGGTGGCGTCGTCGAGCGGGCGCAGTACCCGCAGGTCGATCACATCGCACTCGATTCCGGCCTGCGACAACTGCCCGGCGGCATCCAGCGCCTTGGGCACGCAGCCGCCGTAGGCGATGATCGTGGCATCAGAGCCGTTGCGGCGCAAAGCCGCCCGGTCGATGTCGGTAGGCCTGAGTTCCTCGACATCGGCGGCGAGGTTGTACAGTCCGACGTGCTCGACGATGACAACCGGGTCAGGGCTGGTGAGCGCGGTGCGCACCATCCCGTAGGCATCGGCCACGGTGGCGGGCGCCAGTACGGTGATGCCCGGGATATGGGCGTACCAGTTCTCCAGGCTGTGCGAATGCTGGGCGGCCAACTGCCGGCCCGCCCCGGTGGCCATCCGCACCACCACAGGCACGGCGAACTGCCCGTTGGACATATGGCGAAGAGCGGCAGCGGTATTCACGATCTGGTCCAGCGCAAGCAGGCTGAAGTTCACCGTCATGACCTCTACGACGGGCCGTAGTCCACCCAGTGCCGCGCCGATTCCGATGCCGACGAAGCCCAGTTCCGATATCGGGGTGTCGCGGATGCGGTCGGGTCCGAACTCTTCGAGCATGCCCTTGGAGACCGCGTAGGTGCCGCCGTATCGGCCGACGTCCTCGCCCAGCAGGACTACCCGGTCGTCGGCGCGCATGGCGTCGGCGATCGCGTCGTGCACCGCGCTGCGATAGGTCGTCTTCATGGGGCGACCGGTGTCATCACGTTGCGAGTGAGGGTGTCGACGCTTTCCAGGGTCCCGGCTTCGGCGTAGCCGACCGCCTCAGCGACCTCGGCGGCCGCCGCTGCCTCGATCCGCGCGATATCCTCTGCGGTGAACAGGGTTTCGGCAAGACACCGCTCGGTGAATGTGCGGATGGGGTCGTGCTCCTCGCGCCACTGCGCCACTTCGGCCTTGTCCCGGTACAACTCCGGGTCAAACATCGAGTGCGGCCGGAACCGGTAGGTGCGGAACTCCAGGAAGTACGGGCCGCCCTGCGTCCGGATGTGTTCGACGGCGCGGCGCATCGCCGCATGGCAGTCGAGAACGTCCATCCCGTCGGCGGAAGCCCCCGGGACCCGGTAGGCCGCGGCTTTGGCGACCAGGTCCTGCTGGGACAGCTCGCGGTCGATCGCCGTGCCCATCGCGTAGCGGTTGTTCTCGCAACAGAACAGCACCGGCAGCTGCCACAGTTCGGCCATGTTCATCGTCTCGTGAAAGGCGCCCTCGGCAGTGGCACCCTCGCCGAAGTAGCAGGCGCTGATCCGTTCCCGCCCGAGTTGCTTGTCGGCGAAGGCCAGGCCTGCGGCCAGTGGTATCCCGGCGGCCACGATGGCGTTGCCGCCGTAGAACCGCCGGCCCGCGTCGAACAGGTGCATGGAGCCGCCCCGTCCGCCCGAGCAGCCCTCCTGCTTACCGAACATCTCGGCCATGATCTTGGTCATCGGGATTCCGCGCAGCAGGGCGTGGGCGTGCTCGCGATAGGTCGCCACCACGGCGTCGTCGTCGCTGAGCACCCGCAGCGATCCCGCGGCCACCGCCTCCTCGCCGACGTAGAGATGCAGAAAGCCGCGGATCTTGCCGGCCGAGTACATCTCCGCGCACTTCTCCTCCATGCGCCGCACCCGGATCATGTCCGTCAGGCACTCGCGCGCGAGGCCGGCATCGGTCATGTCTTCGCTCCCGGCGTCTCGACGGTGGAGGTGTCGCCCTCGGGCAGCCCTAGTTCGCGGGCCTTGAGCAGCCGCCGCATGATCTTGCCGCTGCGGGTGTGGGGCAGCGAGTCGACGAAGTCGATCTCCTTGGGCGCCACCGCCGCACCGAGTCGTTTACGGGCGTGGCCCATCAGGTCGCGGCGCAGTTGGTCGTCCCCGGTGTAGCCGGTCTTGAGTGTGACGAAGGCCTTGACGACCGCGCCGTAGGTCGCGTCGGGCTTGCCGATCACCGCGGCCTCGGCTACCGCCGGGTGGTCGGTGAGCACGTTCTCCACCTCAAAGGGGCCGATCAGGTGTCCGGACGCTTTGATGACGTCGTCGGCGCGGCCGACGAACCACAGGTACCCGTCGGCGTCGCGCTTCACCAGATCCCCGGACAGGTAGAGGTCCCCGACATCATCGACTCGGCAGAAACACCTGCGGTAGCGTTCCTCCTGATTCAGATAGCCGCGGAACATCGACGGCCAACCTACCCGCAGCGCCAGTTCGCCCTCCATATCGGGTTTTTCGATCACACTCACCGCGCCGGTATCCTGATCGTGGTCGACGACCACAACGTCAACACCGGGCAGGGGCCGGCCCATCGAACCGGGTTTGATGTCGAAGGCGGGGGTGTTGGCCACCATGATTCCGCCGGTCTCGGTCTGCCACCAGTTGTCGTGAATCGGCAGTCCCAGAACTCGTTTCCCCCACCAGACGGCTTCGGCGTTGAGCGGCTCACCGACACTGGCTACGAACCGCAGGTGCCCGAAGGTGTACGTGGCGGCCAGTTCCGCACCCGCCTTGATCAGCATCCGGACCGCGGTCGGGGCGGTGTACCAGACGGTGACCTCCTCGTCCTGCAGAATCCGGTACCAGTGTTCGGCGTCGAACTCGGCCTCGTCGATGATCGACGTGACTCCGTGCAGCAGCGGCGAGATGATCCCGTAGGCCGTGCCGGTGACCCAGCCGGGATCGGCTGTGCACCAGTAGATATCGCCGGGATGCAGATCCAGGGCGTACAGCCCGGTGATGTAGTGCATCGCGACCGCTGCGTGCACGTGCTGGGCGCCCTTGGGGGTGCCGGTGGTACCGCTGGTGAAGTGCAGCAGCGACGGGTCGTCGGCGACGGTGTGTTCGATCGGAGCGTCGTCGGACGCCTCGTCCATCAGGGTGGCGAAGTTATGGGTGCCCTCGATCTCCTCGTCGCCGACGATCAGCACGTGTTTGACCGAGGGGAGTTCCCCTCGGATCTTGGCGATCTTGCGCCTGTAGATCGCCGCGGTGGTGACCAGCACGTCGGCAGCACCGATGTTGACCCGGGTGGCGATCGGTTCGGGGCCGAATGCGGAGAACAGCGGCGAGACCACGCTGCCGTTGCGCAGCGAGCCCAGCATGCTGATGTACAGCTCGGGAACGCGACCCATGATGACGAAAACCTTGTCGCCCTTACCGATTCCCAAGGACCGCAGCACGTTGGTGAACTTCCGGGTGAGCCGGCCCAGGTCGGCGTAGCTGAGGTCGTGTGTGCTCAACTCGGTGGCACCGGGGGCATCGGCGATGAACCGCAGCGCGACGCGGCCGGAGTCCGGCCCCTCGGCGTGGCGGTCCACGGCGGCGTAGGCGATGTTGCAGCCGGCCTCGCCGTCTCGATCGCCCATACCCTCGCACAGGTCAGGCACCTGTGACCACGCGAAAGAGGCGCGGGCGGCGTCATAGTCGTCAAGGTTGGGGGCGACCTTCAGGTCGGCAGGACCCTTGCGAATGACCGCGTCAGTGGTTGTGCCGTCGTCCACCGCGGTCGGCCTACCGGCGCGGCGGGTCGAGGACGCCGGAGCGGCGGGCTTTCGGGAAGTTGGCCATCACCCGTTGGATCAACGCGTCGTAGGCGGCGCCGTCGTTGAGGATGTCCAGACGTTTGAGTTGACGGAGGAATGCGTCGATGCGGCGCTCCAAAGACCAGTCCCAGTAGTCGCGGCGGGTGAACGGCGAGCACAGGAACCGCCACGCGATTCCGTCGAGCTCCTCAGCCCCCTGGGCCCTGGCCATTACCGATCCCCTCAATCCGGACACCCCTGTGATGCTCATCTCACCGCACATGCGCCGGCAAGAGGCGAAAGTCCTTGAAATCGAGGGCGGTCGGGGAGGCGGTGGGAAATAAGCCGCTACAGCGCGTGTGACCCCTTGTAGAGCAGCGCAACCCCGATGACGAGCAGAATCACGGCGACCAGAGCAGCGTGATTGGCGTCCATCCACGCCTTGAGTCGGTTCAGCGGACGGTCGAGGCTGTCTCCGGCGACCAGGTAGGCAAGTACCGGGACGGCGACCGAGGAGGCCGCCAGCACGGTGAAGACCGCGACCGACTGCAGGGCCCCCGGGCGGCCGAGTGCGGCGGTCCCGATCGCCAGCCCGGCCCCTGCGCACATCGCGAACACCTTGAGGTTGGCCACCGTGAGCAGCACCCCGGTGGCGAAGGCGCGGCCGGGCCCGGCCGAGGTCATCGAGGTCAGCCATTTGGGCGTGTGCGCCGAACGGTGCCGGCCCAGCCAGCGGTAGAGGGCGAAGCCGATCAGTGCGATACCCAGCACGATGCGGACGTAGGGAGCCCACATCGGTGACCTGTCCAGGCCGCCGGCAAGATCGGAGGCACCGACGAAAGCGGCTGTCGCCGAGGCGATCCCGAGCACCCAGCCTGCCAGGAAGGCGATGCTGGTCGGGCGGGGCCGGGGCGTGTGCAGCATGAGGATGCCCGGAATGATCGACAGCGGCGACAGGGCGATCACCAGGGCCAGCGGAATGAGCTCGGGGAGTTCCGATGCGACGTTTCCCATCCGCGCAACCTAGCGTCCCGGCGCCGGCCGCAGCGTCCAGGCCGGAACCCAGTGTGTGACGGCCCGGCGGCGGGTGCCGTAGCTGATGTCGTAGCTGACCAGCCCCCACCACTCGCCCTGCTCGCACAGGCCCCAGCAACTCAGCCGGCCCGTCACGACCTTGTCCATCTGCAGTCCCTGCGGGTGGTAGCGGCCGGTGCGGTGGGGCCGGCGGGGGAACAGTGCCGTGAGGTCGACCAGTACCGGCAGGGCCGGACGCACCGGCCGGAACGGCGGGCGCAGCGGCTGGCCGTTGTACCCGATCGTCGCCAGGCCGGTCACTGTTCGATCATATGTTCGAAGTCAACCGCGAGCGGAATACTGCCGTAAGCCTCTATCCGCTGTCGGGACAAATCATTAGATTTGAGCGGAACAGACTCAAGTTTGCCGGTGTTGTATACCTCGACAAGCTTCTATCAGGAGAAATGGAGGACGTCGGAGAGTGGACTCTTTCAATCCGACCACCAAAACCCAGGCGGCGCTGACTGCTGCGCTGCAGGCCGCCAGCGCGGCCGGCAACCCCGAGATCCGGCCTGCCCATCTGTTGCAGGCGCTACTGAACCAGACCGACGGTATCGCCGGTCCGCTGCTTGAAGCGGTCGGCGTCAACCCGGCGACCATCCGCACCGAGTCGCAGAAACTGATCGACCGGCTTCCGACATCGAGCGGCGCGACCTCGCAGCCGCAGCTGTCGCGGGAATCGCTGGCGGCGATCAACACCGCCCAGCAACTGGCCACCGAGATGGGCGACGAGTTCGTCTCCACCGAACATCTGCTGGTCGGCCTGGCCACCGGCGACTCCGACGTGGCCAAACTGCTCACCAATGCGGGGGCGTCGCCGCAGGCGCTGCGGGAGGCCTTCGTCAAGGTGCGCGGCAGCGCGCGGGTCACCAGTGCCGATCCCGAGGCCAGCTACCAGGCGCTGGAGAAGTACTCCACCGACCTGACCGCGCGGGCGCGTGAGGGCAAGCTTGACCCGGTCATCGGTCGCGACAACGAGATTCGTCGCGTCATCCAGGTGCTGAGCCGCCGCACCAAGAACAACCCGGTGCTCATCGGCGAGCCGGGCGTCGGTAAGACGGCGATCGTCGAGGGTCTGGCCCAGCGGATCATCGACGGCGACGTGCCGGAAAGCCTGCGCGACAAGACCGTCATCTCGCTGGATCTGGGTTCGATGGTCGCCGGTGCTAAGTACCGCGGCGAATTCGAGGAGCGGCTCAAGGCTGTCCTCTACGAGATCAAGGACTCGGCCGGACATGTCATCACCTTCATCGATGAGTTGCACACGATCGTCGGCGCCGGCGCGACCGGCGAAGGCGCGATGGACGCCGGCAACATGCTCAAGCCCGCGCTCTCACGCGGTGAACTGCATTGCATTGGCGCAACCAC
>JAPOHV010000186.1 GCA_029979305.1 Mycobacteriaceae bacterium
CGGTCCTGTCCGCTCGAGCAGCCACTCAACGCCGCCGCGACGGCTAACCCGCCGGCAGCCAGGCGAAACCCCGGACCCAGTTGTCGCATCAGATGCTCCCTCTCTCGTCGGACTCTGACGGTACCGGCGGCGATCGACGCCACCGGGGTGAAGGTGCGGGATTAATCCCGATTAATCCCTGCTGTTGATTTCCTGGCCCGGCTGAGCGGGGAGTATGAAGGTCGTAGAGCTCCGTGCGGCAGAGTGGCTGGAGGAACCACCCGATGACCGTCGAACCGGCCGAACCCACCTTCGGCCCTGTGACCGCGACGCTGGACTTCCAGTACTCCGGTGACCGCGCGCTGGGCCGCCGCGGCCTGCGGCCGTCCCATCCGCGGGTCACTGTCGTCGTGCCCGCCAAGAACGAGGCCGCCAACATCCGCGAGGTGCTGCCCTACCTCGACGGCTTCTTCGAGGTCGTCGTCGTGGTCGGCGAGGACGACGAGGAGTCGGCAATGGCCGCCCGGGCCGCGCTGCCCTCGGCGCGGGTGGTGTACCAATCCCGGTCGGGCAAGGGCAACGCGCTGGTGTGCGGGTTCTGGGAGGCCAACGGCGACGTGATCGTCACCTTCGACGTCGACGGTTCGGCCGACCCGCACGAGATTCCGCGCTTCGTCGAAGCGCTCACCCGGGGCGCGGACCTGGCCAAGGGCAGCCGGTTCTGCCCCGGCGGCGGAAGCCAGGACATCACCCAGTTCCGCTCGCTGGGCAACTACGGCCTCAACGTGCTCGCCAGCGGGCTCACCGGAACCCGGTTCACCGATCTGTGCTACGGCTTCAACGCTTTTTGGGCCGATCAACTGCCGGTGCTCTGCCTGCCCGATTCGGAGACCGACGTACCGCAGTTCGGTGACGGTTTCGAGATCGAGGCCATGATCATCGGCCGGTTCGCCATCGCCAAGGCCATCATCATCGAGGTGCCGAGCTACGAGTACGACCGCTACTACGGGGACTCCAACCTCAACGCGATCCGCGACGGGTTCCGGGTGCTGGGGACGCTGCTGCGCGATCGCCTGCACAGCCGCCGCTTCCGGGCTCTGGCCAGTCGGCTGCGCGCCAGCGGCACCTCGGTGGGTAAGCCGTTCTGGATGCTGGCCAACCCCAGAAACAGGGCGCTGGAAGCGGCCGGCCCGGATTTCCCCGGCGAGATCCAACGGATTCTCGACGAGACCTGGGCGCAGCATCCCGAAGTGCCCGACAGCGTCCGCATCGAACTGGGGATCGCCGCCGCCGAGGTCGCCAACAACATCCTCGACCACGCCGGGCGCGGGCGGGATCTGCACGTGAAGATGGAGCTTCGGGTGCTCAGTGATGAGGTGCGCGTCGACTTCTTCGACGACGGCCTGCCGGCCGAGGTGGAACTCGAGGCGCTGGCCATGCCCGACGTGATGGCGGAGAACGGCCGCGGCATCCCGCTGGCGCGCGCCTCACTGCGCGAGTTGCGTTACCGGCGAGTCGACGAGGTCAACCACTGGACGCTGGTTACCCGCCCCTTCGGTGCGCGGGCCGAACTGCTCGGCGCCCAGCAGCGCGGCTGACCACCCCGGCGTGTTCCGCCGGGGTGAGCTGCTCGCTAATATCTACGTATGCGCGCAGATAAGAAGGTGTGCCGGCGCCGGTTGGACGACGACCAGGTCGCACTGATCGTCGAGGTGTTCCGGATGCTCTCCGACGCAACCCGGGTGCAACTGTTGTGGGCGCTGGCCGATCGTGAGCTCTCGGTCAATGAACTGGCCGAGACGGTGGCCAAGCCGGCGGCGTCGGTCTCCCAGCATCTGGCGAAGCTGCGGATGGCCCGGCTGGTGCGGACCCGCCGCGACGGCACCACGATCTTCTACAGCCTGGAGAACGACCACGTCCGGCAACTGGTGGTCGACGCGGTGTTCAACGCCGAACACGCCGGGCCCGGGATTCCGGGCCACCATCGCGGTGACGGCGAGTTGGCGCACCTGCACGACAGGCCCGCCCGCAAGGCGCGCGCCTGATGGGCTACCACCACGCGCCGCACAGCCACGATCCCGCCGACAGCCTCGACGACGCGCTGGAGTCCAGCGCCCAGGGCATCCGCGCGGTCAAGATCAGTCTGTTCGTCCTCGGCCTCACCGCGGCTTTCCAGGTGCTGATCGTGGTGCTGTCGGGGTCGGTCGCGCTGGCTGCCGACACCATCCACAACGTCTCCGACGCATTGACGGCCGTTCCGCTGTGGGTCGCGTTCGCCCTCGGCCGGCGGCCCGCCTCCAAGCGATACACCTACGGTCTGGGCCGCGTCGAGGACCTCGCCGGCCTGTTCGTGGTGCTGATGATTGCGCTGTCGGCGGCGATCGCCGGTTACGAGGCGCTGCGACGCCTGCTGCATCCGGTCACGATCGGCAACCTCGGCTGGGTGGCCGCCGCCGGGCTGATCGGTTTCCTCGGCAACGAGCTCGTGGCGCTCTACCGGATCCGGGTCGGCCGCCGGATCGGCTCGGGTGCGCTGGTGGCCGACGGTCTGCACGCCCGGACAGACGGATTCACCTCGCTGGCAGTCGTTTTCGGAGCGCTCGGCGTGTGGCTGGGATTCCCGCTGGCCGACCCGATTATCGGCCTGCTGATCACCGTCGCGATCCTGCTGGTGTTGCGCACCGCGGCCCGCAACGTCTTCTCCCGGCTGCTCGACGGTGTGGATCCGCACCTGGTGGAGTCAGCAGAACGCGTGCTGGCCGGCGAACCCGGGGTCGTCGAGGTGCGTCGGCTGCGGATGCGCTGGATCGGCCATCACCTGCACGCCGACGCCGAACTCGACATCGACCCGGACATCACCCTCGCCGGCGCCCACGAACTGGCGCACAACGCCGAACACACGCTGACCCATTCGGTCCCGCACCTGTCCTCGGCGCTGATCCACGCCTATCCGGTGCTCCTACCGGTGCGCCGAGCCGGTCAGTGACTGCCCCTGCGCACCCTGCAGCAGGCAGATGACCGTGCTGGGCAACGGATTGTTGTAGGTGCGGTCCTGGTCGGAGTCGATCAGGTAGGTGGTCGTGTACGGGCTTCCCGCCGACGGCCGTCCGACGTACTGCACGAAGCCGGCCTCGCACTGATTGCTTGCGGTGCCGTCGAGTGCGGCGTCGACCGGGATCGGCGCGCGCAGGTAGGTCTCGGCCAGGTGCGGCTGGGAGCAGTCGACCAGGGTGACCGTGACCACCGCCGGGTCGGTGGGCGGCAGGTCGGCCAGGCAGTCGCCGGCCTCCAGGGCGGTCCAGTTCTCCGTGCGGGGCGCCTGCGCCGGCGCGGGTGTTGCGCCCTCGGACGCGGGGGATGACGGCGGCGCCGATGCCGATGACGTGGCCGGGGTCGCCGACGACGCGGCCGGGGACGCCCCGGGTTTGTTCGCGGCACAGCCGCCCAGCCACGCGGCTGCCGCCAGTGCGGCGCCCGCCGCTGCCAACGGTCGCTGTAAACCCACTGTCGTCCTCCCGGTTCATCGGCGTTGCCGCTACCTTTATAGCTGCGATCGGACATCGACTCCGCGTCCAGATCGTCGTCGGGGTGATTTGGGCGATCTGTGCGCAGTCTCGATGAACGGAGGGGGTTCCGTGCTGAGGTTGGCCAGGGTGTACGACGAGCCCGAGCCCGGTGAAGGCGTGCGGCTGCTCGTCGACCGGCTCTGGCCGCGCGGCCTGCGCAAGGACGATCCCCGGGTGGGGCGGTGGTGCAAGCAGATCGCGCCGTCCACCGAACTGCGCCGCTGGTACGGCCACGACCCGGCGCGGTATGCCGAGTTCGCCCATCGCTACCGGGCTGAATTGGCCGAGCCCGGGCTCGCCGCGGCCCTCGACGAGGTCCGTGCGCTGGCCGCCGCCGGCCCGCTCACCCTGGTGACGGCTACCAGGGAGCTGGCGCTGAGCCACCTCGCGGTGCTGGAACAGGTATTGGAGGAGCGATGAATCACTGGCTGGCGCTGATGGTCGCGACGGTTTTCATCTGGCTGGGGATGGTGCTGGCCATCTCGTTCCTGGAGGCCCCGCTGAAGTTCCGCGCCCCGGGGGTGACGATCCAGTTGGGACTTGGCATCGGGCGGCTGGTGTTCCGGGCGCTGAACATGTGCGAAGTACTGCTGGCCGCGGCGGCGCTGGTCGCCGCCGTGCTCGGCCGTCCGCCGGCGGGCGCGATGGTGGCGCTGGGGGTGGCGGTGGCCGCACTGGGGGTCCAGGTGGTCATGGTCCGGCCGGCGCTGACCCGTCGCTCCGACGCGGTGCTGGCCGACGCGTCGGTCGCTCAATCCGGGCGCTCCCACGCCCATGTCGTCTACGTCGGGTTTGAAGCGGTCAAGGTGGTGGCATTGCTGGTGTGTGGCGTGCTGCTGCTGACCTGATCGGAGGAAGTGATGGACGGGATTTCGCTGACTGAGCTCGCGCAGCAGCAGCTGGCGGCCGCGCGGGCCTCGCGCGCCGGGCGTTCGGCGCACACCG
This sequence comes from Mycobacteriaceae bacterium, assembly GCA_029979305.1. Lineage (GTDB taxonomy): Bacteria > Actinomycetota > Actinomycetes > Mycobacteriales > Mycobacteriaceae > Mycobacterium. The sequence goes on from JAPOHV010000186.1 coordinate 4,491, forward strand.
TGCACGGCGGGCACGACCACCTGCTGCGGCAGACGCTGATCGCGCTGACGGCCGGCACCGAACTGGCCGAGCACAACAGTCCCGGGCAGGCCACCCTGCAGGTGCTGGCCGGCCGGGTGCGGGTGACCGCGGGCGCCGACACCTGGGCGGGCGGGCCGGGAGATCTGCTGGTGATCCCGCCGGAGCGCCACGGGTTGCACGCCGACAGCGACGCGGCGGTGCTGCTGACGGTGCTGGCCGACAGCCGCGAGGCTCAGTAGCGGTACTCGGCGAGGTCGGTGCCACCGTGCTGTTGGCCGCCGTCGACGGTCAGCAGCGCCGGAACCAGTTCGGCGATCACAAGACCGTGCCGTGCGGTCAGTTCGTCGACG
>JAPOHV010000217.1 GCA_029979305.1 Mycobacteriaceae bacterium
CCCTCGGCGAAGCGCGGGCAGAGCTCGAGCCCGCGGACGCCGCTGACGGCGGGGTGCGGCGGGTCGAGATCCCGCCGCACTGATGGGCGGACCGATACGGCACGATGGTCAGGTGCCGCCTGAGACCGACGCGATCATCGATCCGGATCTCCTGATTGATTTCCGAGACGTCGCACTGCGCCGCGGTGGCCGCCTGCTGGTCGGCCCCGTGACCTGGCAGGTCGAACTCGACGAACGCTGGGTCGTCGTCGGCCCGAACGGCGCGGGCAAGACGTCGCTGCTGCGCATCGCCGCCGCCATGGAGTACCCGTCCTCGGGCACCGCGATCGTCCTCGGCGAGCGACTCGGCCGGGTCGATATGAGCGAATTGCGGCAACGGGTCGGCTTGAGCAGTTCAGCTCTGGCACAACGGGTTCCGGACGACGAACTGGTGCGCGACGTCGTCGTCTCGGCCGGCTACGCGGTGCTGGGGCGCTGGCGCGAGGACTACCAGGACGTCGACTACCTGCGCGCCATCGACACCCTGGAGAGCGTCGGCGCCGAACATCTCGCCGACCGCACCTACGGCACCCTGTCCGAGGGGGAGCGCAAGCGGGTGCTGATCGCCCGCGCCCTGATGACCGACCCCGAACTGCTCCTGCTCGACGAGCCGGCCGCCGGCCTGGACCTCGGCGGGCGCGAGGAACTCGTCGCCCGGTTGGCCGATCTGGCCGCCGATCCCGACGCCCCGGCGCTGGTGCTGGTGACCCACCACGTCGAGGAGATCCCGCCCGGCTTCAGCCACTGCCTGATCATGTCCGAGGGCGGGGTGCTGGCGGCCGGACTGCTCGACGACGTCCTGACCGCCGAGAACCTGTCGGCAGCCTTCGGTCAGTCCATCGCGGTGGACACCATCGACGGCCGGTACTTCGCCCGCCGCGCGCGCAGTCGCGCGGCCCACAGGAGGCGCGCATGAGCGAACCCGAACCGTTGCCCGTCCGCCCGGCGGCCACCGTGATGCTGGTGCGCGAGACCGGTCAAGGGATGTCGGTGTTCCTGATGCGCCGGCACGCCGCGATGGAGTTCGCCGCCGGGATGACGGTGTTCCCCGGCGGCGGCGTCGACGAACGCGACCGCAACGCCGAGATCTCCTGGTACGGACCCCGACCGGACTGGTGGGCCGAGCGCTTCGGCATCGAGGCCGACCTGGCCGAGGCACTGGTGTGCGCGGCCGCGCGGGAGACCTTCGAGGAGTCCGGTGTGCTGTTCGCCGGCCCGGCCGACGACCCGGACTCGATCGTCGCCGACGCCTCGGTTTACCACCAGGAGCGTGCCGCACTGGACGACCGCAGCCTGTCGTTCGCCGACTTCCTGCGCGCCGAGAACCTGGTGCTGCGTGCGGATCTGCTGCGCCCGTGGTCGAACTGGGTCACCCCGAAGGAGGAGCGGACCCGCCGTTACGACACCTATTTCTTCGTCGGCGCACTGCCGGAAGGCCAGCGCGCAGATGGGCTGAACACCGAGTCGGACAAGGCCGGCTGGGCACGGCCGGAGGACGCCATCGAGGATTTTGCCGAGGGCCGCGCGCTCCTGCTGCCACCCACCTGGAGTCAGCTGGACTCACTGACCGGCCGCACCGTCGAGGAGGTGCTGGGCCTGGAGCGTCAGATCGCGAAGGTTCAGCCGAAACTGACTGTGCTTAAGGACAATTGGCAGATCGAGTTCTTCGACAGCGACCGCTATAACGCCGCCCGGCACCGCGGCGGCCAACTGAAGGGCGACTTTTAGAGCGTGCGCGAGTTCGTCAGCGTCCTTCTCAGCGATCAGCATCCGGGCATCGGCACCGTGGTGCTCAATCGTGAACCCACCAACACCCTGACCCGTCAGGTGTTCCGTGAACTGGCTGATGCCGCCCGTGAGGTGTCGCAGCGCGACGACATCGCCACCGTGATCCTGTTCGGCGGCCACGAGATCTTCTCTGCCGGTGACGACGTGGCCGAACTGCGGACACTGAACGCTGCGGAGGCCGAGATCGCCGAGGCGGTGCGCGGCGCGGCCCTCGACGCGGTCGCCGCGATCCCGAAGCCGACCGTCGCCGCGGTGACCGGTTATGCCCTGGGCTCCGGGCTGAGCCTGGCACTGGCCGCGGACTGGCGGGTGTGCGGTGACAACGCCAAGCTGGGCGCTACCGAGGTGCTGGCCGGGCTGGCCCCGGCGACCGGGGGCTGCGCACGGCTGGTCGCGGCGGTCGGGCCGTCGCGCGCCAAGGAACTCGCCTTCAGTGGACGCTTCGCCGGCGCCAAGGAAGCCCTGGCGCTCGGACTGATCGACGAACTGGTGTCCCCAGACGGCGTGTACGACGCGGCGGTGGCCTGGGCGCAGCGATTCGTCGAGGTCCCGGCCGCGGCCGTGGCCGAGGCGAAGGCCCGGATCGACGGGTTAGGCTGCCCTTCATGAACGACCCGGCTCCGAATCCGCACGCCACCGAGGAGCAGGTGCAGGCGGCGCTGAAGGACACCAAGCTGGCCCAGGTGCTCTATCACGACTGGGAAGCCGAGACCTACGACGAGAAGTGGTCCATCTCCTACGACAAGCGCTGTGTGGACTACGCCCGCGACCTGTTCGACGCCACCGTTCCAGTCGGGGAACTGCGCAACCTCCCCTACGAGAACGCCCTCGAACTCGGCTGCGGCAGTGGGTTCTTCCTGCTCAACCTGATCCAGGCCGGGGTCGCGCGGCGTGGATCGGTCACCGATCTGTCTCCCGGCATGGTCAAGGTCGCCGTGCGCAACGGCCAGTCGCTCGGGTTGGACATCGACGGTCGGGTGGCCGATGCCGAAGGCATCCCCTACGACGACAACAGCTTCGACCTCGTCGTGGGACACGCTGTGCTGCATCACATTCCCGACGTCGAGCTGTCGCTGCGTGAGGTGGTCCGGGTGCTGCGGCCGGGGGGCCGGTTCCTGTTCGCCGGTGAACCCACCACCGTCGGCAACGGTTACGCCCGCAACCTGTCGACACTGACCTGGAGAGTTGCCACCAACGCCACCCGGCTGCCCGGACTGGGCGGCTGGCGCCGTCCGCAGGCCGAACTCGACGAATCATCGCGTGCCGCCGCCCTGGAGGCCGTGGTGGACCTGCACACCTTCGACCCGGCCGACCTCGAACGGATGGCCCGCAACGCCGGCGCCGTCGAGGTGTCCACCGCGACAACCGAATTCACCGCCGCCATGCTCGGCTGGCCGCTGCGCACCATCGAGGCCATGGTCCCGCCCGGCAAGCTCGGTATGGGCTGGGCGAAGTTCGGCTTCACCAGCTGGACGACGCTGAGCTGGATCGACGACAACCTGTGGCGTCGGGTCGTTCCCAAGTCCTGGTACTACAACGTCATGATCACCGGGGTGAAGGCGTCATGATCCCCGGGACGAAGCCGTCCTGACCTTCACCCGTGCCGATGTCGACTACCTGACCGGCGATGAGGGCATGGCCGCGCTGGCTGAGGTCGCAGGCCTGGCGCTGACCGATACCACGCGACTCTCCGATGTCGATGCCGTGCGCCGCCGCCACGGCGAA
>JAPOHV010000121.1 GCA_029979305.1 Mycobacteriaceae bacterium
ATCCCGCTGATGGACCAGCTCTACGGTGGTGCGCTGCGGCTTACCCGTAACCCCGCCGACGCCGAGGACCTGCTGCAGGAGACCATGGTCAAGGCCTACTCGGCGTTCCGGTCCTTCCGGGAGGGCACCAACCTCAAGGCCTGGCTGTACCGCATCCTGACCAACACCTACATCAACAGCTACCGCAAGAAGCAGCGGCAGCCCGCCGAGTACCCCACCGACGAGATCACCGACTGGCAGCTGGCGGCGAATGCCGAGCACACCTCGACCGGGCTGCGCTCCGCGGAGGTCGAGGCGCTGGAAAATCTCCCCGACAGTGAAATCAAAGAGGCGCTCTCAGCGTTACCAGAAGAGTTCCGGCTCGCGGTGTACCTAGCGGACGTCGAGGGCCTGCCCTACAAGGAGATCGCCGAGATCATGGAAACGCCGATCGGGACGGTGATGTCCCGGCTGCACCGGGGCCGCCGCCAGCTGCGCGGACTGCTCGCCGATGTCGCCCGTGACCGCGGGCTGCTGCGGGGCCGCGACGCCGTCGACGAGGTCGAGGAGGCCAACCCATGACCACGCAGGACGGACTGCCCGACCCGGATCCGGGCCACAGCGACTGCGCGGTGGTCATCCGCGAGGTCTGGGCCATGCTCGACGGTGAGGTCACCGACGACGAGCGCGTCAAGCTGCGCCATCACCTCGACCACTGTCCGGCCTGCCTGCGCCACTACGGCGTGGAGGAGCGGATCAAGAACTTGATCGCCACCAAGTGCAGCGGCGAGAAGGCCCCCGCCTACCTCGTCGAGCGGGTGCGGATTCAGATCAGCCAGACGACGATCATCCGCTACAGCTGAGCAATCAGCTGTTCGGCCGCCGGCCGTGATTGGCCTTGCTGTGCTTGCGAGCCTTCTTCTTGCGGCCACGCTTGGCCATGGTTGTACCTCCGTAGTAATCCGCGGGATTTCCCCCATTCTCTCACGGCCCAGTGGCCTGCCGGGCACCCGGTGGTGTGGTTCGATATGGGCATGGCCGAGGATGTGCGCGCCGAGATCGTGGCCAGTGTGCTGGAGGTCGTGGTCAGCGAAGGCGACCTGATCGGCGCCGGCGACATCCTGGTGCTGCTGGAGTCGATGAAGATGGAGATCCCCGTCCTCGCCGAGGTGGCCGGGACGGTCACCGAGGTGAAGGTGGCCGTCGGCGACGTCATCCAGGCCGGCGACCTGATCGCCGTCATCGACTGAGCCTGCCGCTCTGACCCGTGTCGACCCTCGGTGATCTGCTCGCCGAGCACACCGTGCTGCCCGGCGGGGCGGTCGACCACCTGCACGCCGTGGTGGGGGAGTGGCAGCTGCTGGCCGACATGTCCTTCGGCGACTTCCTGATGTGGGTTCGTCGCGACGACGCCACCCTGATCTGCGTGGCCCAGTGCCGGCCCAACACCGCCGCCACGCTGCTGGTCGCCGACGCCGTCGGCACCGTCGTGGCCGAGCAGGACCTTCGTGGCGCCATCCCGGTGCGCTACGGCGGCCGGCAGGTGGCGCTGCTCACCCGGCAGCGCGCCGACGATGCCCGGCACACCTCATCGCCGCTGGAGACGGCCTATCTGGATTGCGCGGCCAGGCTGGTCGAGATGGTCTCGGAGGGCACGTTCCCCAACGCCGGCGACCAGGCGATCTCGCGGTCCAGCCCCCGGGTGGGCGACGGTTTCATCCGCCTCGGCGTCGACGGGGTGGTCAGCTACGCCAGCCCCAACGCGCTGTCGGCCTACCACCGGATGGGCCTGACCTCGGAGTTGGAGGGCCACAACCTGGTCGACGCCACCCGCCCGCTGATCTCCGATCCCTTCGAGGCCCAGGAGCTCGCTGGCCACGTCGGCGCCTCGGTGGCCGGCGGCCCGGGCATGCGGCTGGAACTCGACGCCGGTGGCGCGACCGTTCTGCTGCGCACCCTGCCGCTGGTGGTCGGCGGCGAATCCGCGGGCGCCGCGGTGCTGATCCGCGACGTCACCGAGGTCAAGCGCCGGGACCGGGCGCTGCTGTCCAAGGACGCCACCATCCGGGAGATCCACCACCGGGTCAAGAACAACCTGCAGACGGTGGCGGCGCTGCTGCGGCTGCAGGCCCGCCGCACCGCCAACCCCGAGGGCCGCGAGGCGCTGCTGGAGTCGGTGCGCCGGGTGGCCGCCATCGCCCAGGTGCACGAGGCGCTGTCGCTGTCGGTGGACGAGGAGGTCAACCTCGACGACGTCGTCGACCGGATCCTGCCCGTCATGAACGACGTCGCCGGGGTCGAGGTCCCGATCCGGATCAGCCGGGAGGGGCCGCTGGGCGTGCTCGACGCCGACCGCGCCACCGCGCTGGTCATGGTGATCACCGAGTTGGTGCAGAACGCCGTTCAGCACGGTTTCGCGCAGGCCGCCGGCCCGACGGACCGGCCCGAAGGCCGGGTGCTGATCCGGGCCGACCGCTCGGCGCGCTGGCTGGACGTGGTCGTCAGTGACAACGGGCGGGGGCTGCCGATGGGCTTCGACCTGGAGAAATCCGACCGGCTGGGCCTGCAGATCGTGCGGACCCTGGTGTCGGCCGAACTCGACGGCAGCCTTCAGATGCACGGCGCCCCCGACGGCGGCACCGAGGTGGTGCTGCGGGTGCCCATCGCGAAAAAACTGGGGCCCCGGCAGTGATTGCCGGGGCCACGCAAAAACCGGGGCCCCGGCAGTGATTGCCGGGGCCCCAGTTTCGCGTGCGTGTCAGACGCCGGTGCGGGCCCTGGTGCGGGCGTTGCGGCGCTTGAGAGCGCGACGCTCGTCCTCACTCATACCGCCCCACACGCCGGCGTCCTGACCGGACTCCAGCGCCCAGGTCAGGCACTCGGTGGTCACCGGGCACCGGTTGCACACCAGCTTCGCGTCAGCGATCTGGGCCAGAGCGGGGCCGCTGTTCCCGACCGGGAAGAACAGCTCCGGATCTTCGTCCCGACAGACCGCCTTGTGGCGCCAATCCATTTGCTACTACTCCTTGTTAGGGTGTGTGCGCGCCAAGACAGGGGTTGCCCCCGTGAGCCCGGCTGTATAACGCGTGCACACACAAACGTTGTTGCACTGTTACGTCGATGTTTTCACAGCCGTGGCGGAAGTCAATAGGACTCGAGCGAACCGTGGGCAATGTCACTCCGGGGGCGGTGTCACCCGGGTCACAGCAGTGTACTACTCTCACATCCAGCTATACCCGCGAGGCCGTGGAACGGCGGCATCTGACCAGTTCAAGCCGCTAATCGGGCAGCGGGGCGATCACGTCCAGGGCATCGGGCACCGCGGTGAAAATCATGTCTGTTCGCTGACCGAGAAAATCCCCGTCCACCTGGCAGGCGATCGGTTCGGCGGCGGTGATCCGCACCCAGGCCACGTCGTCCTCCCGGATCAGCCGCTTGCCCTTGATATCGGCGTTGTGGGACAGCATCCGGCGCAGCACCAGCAGGTTCGAGACGATGTTCATGCTGGTCATGGCGAAGACTCCGAGGCCGCCCTCGAACGTGGTTCCCGGGTTGGTGCGGGCCGCCCGGCTGTTGGCGTAGGTCCACGGGCTGGCGTTGGAGATGAACGCGAAGTGCACCCCGGCCACCGGGTCACGCCCGGGCAGATGCAGCGTGAGCAGCGGCTGCGCCCGGACGTTGCCCAGCATCTCGCGCACCCCGATGCGGATGTAGCGGGCCGCGGTCACCTTGCGGCCCTTGGCCCGCTGGGCCTCGACCGCGGCCACCACGTCGGCGTCGACGCCCATGCCGGCGGTGAACACCGCCCACCGTTCGGCACAGTCCATCAGCCCGATGCGCCGCCACGGCCCGCCGTGCCGGTGGCCGTCGATCAGGTCGACGAGCTGGTTGGTGGCCGCGATCGGGTCCGGGCTGATGCCCAGCGCGCGGGCAAAGACGTTGGCGGACCCGCCCGGGACCACCCCGATCGCCGGCAGTGTCCCGGCGGCCGGCCGGTCCGGGCCCGGCGGCCCCAGCAGCCCGTTGACGACTTCGTTCACCGTGCCGTCGCCGCCGTGCACGATGATCGCGTCGATCCCGTCGCGGTTGGCCGCCTCGGCGATCTCGATCGCGTGGCCGCGGTGGTCGGTATGCGCGACGTCGAGTTGCACCCGGCTTTCCAGCGCGTGGGCCAGCAGGTCGCGGCCGGCCGCCGTGGTCGAGGTCGCGTTCGGGTTCACGATCAGCACGGCGCGCACGAGCCATGAGCCTATCGGCAGCTTTAGGCTCCACGGTGTGAGCGTTGCGACAACCCCGACGACGGTGCGGGCGGCCGCCGTCCTGGTCGGACTGCAGGGGGCGATCGGTGCGGTCGCCGCGGTGGTCTTCCTGATCCGCGGCCTGGCCGGGGCCGACCGCCACGTCGTCGACGGCTTCGGCAACGCCGCCTGGTTCGGCCTGCTGGGGGCGGTGCTGCTGGCTGCGGCCTGGGCGCTGTGGACCGGGCGGCGGTGGGGCCGCGGCATCGCGGTGTACGCGCAGATGCTGTTGCTGCCGGTGAGTTGGTACGTCGGTGTGGGATCGCACCAGTGGGGCTATGCGGTGCCCGTCGCCCTGGTGTCGATCGCGATCCTGGTGCTGCTGTTCCACCCGGCGACCCTGCGGTGGCTGGGGGGCCGTCAGGACCCGGCGAGCTCGGCCAGTTCCGGTCCGGACAACCGGTAGTTGATCCACTCCGGCATGGCCCGGGCGCCGACGGAGTCGTAGAGCGTGATGGCGCCGGTGTTCCAGTCCAGCACCGACCAGCTCAGCCTGCTGTAGCCGTTCTCGACGCACTCGCGGGCCAGCGCGGCCAGCAGCGCCCGACCCAGCCCACGGCGGCGGAACCGCTCCCGCACGATCAGGTCCTCCAGGTGAATGCCCGCGACACCGTCCCAGGTGGAGAAGTTGTGGAACCACAGCGCCATCGCCGCGGTCTGCCCGTCAGCCTCGGCGACGAGGCACGACGCGACGGCGTCCTCTCCGAAAAGTGCTGCGGTGATCTGCTTTTCGGTCACCGTGCACTGTTCGGGGGCCCGTTCGAACTCCGCGAGTTCGTGGATCATCGCGACGATGTCGGCCTCGTCGCCGGGCCGGGCAGGCCGGATCATCCACGCACTCCCAACGCCGCGAGGACGGTGCGGAACTTGATGGTGGTCTCGGCGACTTCGTCGTCGGGATCGGATTCGGCGACGATCCCACCCCCGGCGCGGGCCACTGCGCCGCGCCGGTCCGCCGACAACTCCGCGCCGCGGATCGCCACCACCCACCGGCCGTCGCCGCGGGCGTCGCACCACCCGACTGCGCCGGCGTAGAACCCGCGGTCGCCTTCCAGCTCTCCGATCAGGTCCACCGCCGCCGCCGTGGGCACACCCCCGACCGCCGGGGTTGGATGCAGTGCCAGCGCCAGATCCAATGCGGTGGTGGAGGTTTCGCGCAGCCTTGCGCGGATGGGCGTGCTCAGATGCCACACTGCCGCGGTGCGGCTCAGCTGCGGTTGCGCTGCCACCTCAAGGCTGCGGCACAGCGGTTGCAGACACTCCCGCATGGTCTCGACCACCAGATCGTGTTCGCGGCGGTTCTTCGTCGACGCTGCCAGCGCGGCGCCGTTGGCGGCATCGGTGTCCGGATCCGGTGAGCGGGGTGCCGAGCCCGCGAAGGGCTGACAGGTCACCGCATCACCGTTGCGGGCCACCAGCAGTTCAGGGCTGGCGCCCAGCAGCAGTGACCCGGGATGGCCGGCGGGGGCCAGGTCGACCAGGTAAGCACTGGCCTGCGGGTCGGTGTCGGCAAGTCGATGGAGCAGCACCAGTGGGTCGATCGGGCCGTCGGCCGCCAGGCGCAGCGCGCGCGCCAGAACCACCTTCTGCAAAGGGTTTTCGGAATCCCGCAGCTGCTGCAGGGCCGCCGCGACGCGGGCCCGGTGTGCCGCCGGATCGGGCAGCGTGTCGGCGATGCGTACCGCCGGCAGTCCCGCGCCCGGTGCGGGTGGCAGGGTGTCGGCAACTCGCACCGGCGTATGCAGCGCCGCGGGCCGGCGGATGTCGAAGGGCAGCGCGCCCACCACGAGACCGGCCGCGCCGCTGCGCAATGCGGACGCCGCCTCGGCCACGTCGTCGTACCCGGTTCCGATGCCCTCCGCGACAAGGCTTCCGGTCCGACCGGTCAGCGCGAAGGAGATCACTGGCTGGTCAGACCGAGGGCGGAAAGCTGACGCAGCCCGTACTCGAAACCGCAGACCGACACCGCCGCGGTGCCGAACCCGTAGCGGGCGCCCTCGCGCAGCGGCTGCTCCACCCAGCGGGTGATCACCGAGCGGGAGAAGTGGCCGTGGCTGACGAACACCACGTCGCGTTCGCTCATGTGGTCCAGCGCGTAGGCCACCGCCTGGTCGGCGCGCATGCTCACCTGGTCCACGCTCTCCCCGCCCGGACAGCCGTAGGTCCACAGCAGCCAGCCCGGCGTCTCGGTGCGGATGTCGTGGGTGGTCATGCCCTCGTAGTCGCCGTAGTCCCATTCGGCCAGCAGCGGCGAGACCTCGTCGATGTGCAGGCCGGCCAGTTCGGCCGTCGCGATCGCGCGCCGGCGTGGGCTGCTCACCACCAGCGGGTTGTCCAGCCCCAACCGGCCTAGCGTCAGCGCGGCGAGTCTGGCCTGTTCGCGGCCGTTGTCGGTGAGGTCGAGGTCGGTGGTGCTGGTGTGTTTGCGGTCGCGGGACCACTCCGTCTCGCCGTGCCGGAGCAGGACCAGCCGATGGTTGCCGACACTCACGCCAGGTGATTCTGCCAGGATGGTTGGCGTGACCCGTGTACTGGCAGTGGCCAACCAGAAGGGCGGGGTGGCCAAGACCACCACGGTCGCTTCGCTGGGCGCGGCCTTCGTCCGCGAGGGCAAGCGGGTGTTGCTGGTCGACCTCGACCCGCAGGGCTGTCTGACCTTCTCGCTGGGCACCGACCCGGACAAGCTGGCGGTGTCGGTGCACGAGGTGCTGCTCGGCGAGGTCGAACCCGGTGCGGCGCTGGTCGCCACGCCCGAGGGCATGATGCTGCTGCCCGCCAACATCGACCTGGCCGGCGCCGAGGCGATGCTGCTGATGCGGGCCGGCCGGGAGTACGCGCTGAAGCGGGCGCTGGACAAACTCGACGCCGCGACCGGCCCGGACTTCCGTTTCGACGTGGTGATCATCGACTGCCCGCCGTCGCTGGGCGTGCTCACCCTCAACGGGCTGACCGCCGCCGACGAGGTGATCGTGCCACTGCAGTGCGAGACATTGGCCCACCGCGGGGTGGGCCAGTTCCTGCGCACCGTCGCCGACGTGCAGCAGATCACCAACCCGAACCTCACGCTGCTCGGTGCGCTGCCGACGCTGTACGACCCGCGCACCACCCACAGCCGTGACGTGCTGTTCGATGTGGCCGACCGCTATGACCTTCCGGTGTTGTCCCCGCCGATCCCGCGTACGGTGCGCTTCGCCGAGGCCAGCGCGTCGGGCTCGTCGGTGCTCGCGGCCGGCAGCGGCAAGAAGAACAAGGGCGCGAACGCCTATCGCGAACTGGCCAAAAGCCTGCTCAAGCATTGGAAGTCCGGCAAGGCGCTGCCGACCTACGGCGCGGATCTCTAGTTTGAGTTGTGCCGCCGGTCACATCTATGCTCCCTCTGGAGTTGACTGACGATTTCTGGGGCCGGAGGCTCCGCGTCTAGTTGCGATTGCGGTGGTCGAGATGTCGGGCAACACGGGTGTGCGGATCGGGGCGGCGGCTTTCGCGTTGGGGGTGTCGCTGGCCGGGCCGCACTCGGTCGCGGTGGCCTCCGCAGAGGAGTCCGACGCCGATACCGCTTCGGTGTCGGCCGGTCCTGTTGCCGGCGGCGTGACCACCGGTACGCCGGCATCCCCTCGCCGCGCCGGCCGGTCGGCGCGGGTGGCCGGGGCTGCTGCTCCCGCGGCGGGAGCCGGCCGGGCGGCCCGTGCCGCCCACCCGGCGGCGGCCAGGTCCCGGACCGCCAAGCCGTCGGCGGCGGTGCGGCCCGTCGACACGGCTCCCGATGCGGAGCCGGCTGCAGGATCGCCCCGCGCGGCCGCCGGTCGCGTCGGCGCGACATTGATGGCGCCTCCCCCGGCGTCGGTGGACTCGTTGC
>JAPOHV010000206.1 GCA_029979305.1 Mycobacteriaceae bacterium
CCCGACCGGCTGGGCGGCGGCGTTCTCCACGCCGTTCCAGATGTTCAAGCGCTACGCCCAGTTCTCCGGCGGCACCTGCGACCCGCTGGTGGTCCACTGGCCCAAGGGAATCAAGGCCAAGGGCGAGATGCGCCACCAGTACCACCACTCCACCGACATCGTGGCGACCATCCTCGACGTGACCGGCCTGGAGATGCCGAAGGTTTACCGCGGTGTCGAGCAGTTCCCACTCAACGGCGTCTCGATGCGCTACAGCTTCGACCACGGTGACGCCAAGACGAAGAAGAAGCGGCAGTACTACGCCATGCTGGGCACCCGCGGGCTGTGGCAGGACGGCTGGAAGGCCTCCGCCCTGCACGCGCCGATCAGCGGCAAGGGCAACTTCGACAAGGACGAGTGGGAGCTCTACCACGTCGACGCCGACCGCGCCGAGTCCAAGAACCTCGCCGACGAGCACCCGGAGAAACTCAAGGAGCTCATCGACGCCTGGTTCGAGGAGGCGGACGCGAACTTCGTTCTGCCCCTTGACGACCGCACCGCCGTCGAGCAGCTCGGCAACGCCCGCCCGCAGGCCGAGCCGCCGCGCAGCCGCTACATCTACTACCCCGACACCGCCCCGGTGCCGGAGGGCGCGGCGGTCAATGTGCGGGGCCGGTCCTACAAGATCCTCGCCGACGTCGAAATCACCAAGGACACCGAGGGCGTGATCTTCGCCCACGGGTCACGGTTCGGCGGGCACACGCTGTTCATCAAGGACGCAAAGCTGCACTACGTCTACAACTTCCTCGGCATCAAGCCCGAGCAGGAGTTCGTCTCCCCCACGCTCAAGCCCGGCAACCACACCCTCGGAGTGGAGTTCATCCGGGAAGGTTCGGGTGAACACGGCGAGTCCACCGGAACAGCGAAGCTCTATGTCGACGACGCCGTCGTCGCCGAGGGTCCGATGCGCGCGCAGGTCGGCAAGTTCACGCTCTCCGGTGACGGGTTGTGCGTCGGGTTCGACAGCGCCGACCCGGTGAGCCGCTCCTACCCGCCGGGCTTCCCCTTCACCGGGGGGCGGATCCTCGGGGTGGGCGTTGACATCGGCGAGGATCAGTACCTGGATCTCGAGCGCGAGGCCGCCGCGGCGTTCGCCCGCGATTGACACCCTCCGCCGAGACTGCACTCACGCAGCCAACGGTCGGCTGGCCTCCTGCGTGGATGCAGTCTCGGCGGGGTGGCAGTCAGGCGTCGGCCGGGCCCACCCGGTAGATCGACTTGAGGCTGAAGAACTCCTCGAGACCCTCGGGGCCGAGTTCGCGCCCGATTCCGCTGGCCTTGACGCCGCCGAACGGTGCGTTCATGTCCAGCTGATAGTCGTTGACACCGACGGTGCCGGTCCGGATCTCGCGTGCCACCTCGGTGGCGCGGTCGGTGTCGGCCGACCACACCGACCCGGCCAGGCCGAACTCGCTGTCGTTGGCCAGCGCGATGGCCTGCTGGTCGCTGTCGTAGGGGATCACCGCGAGCACCGGCCCGAAGATCTCCTCCTGGGCGATGCGGTCGGAGTTGTCGACGTCGGCGAATACGGTCGGCTCGACGAACCAGCCCCGCGGCTGGCCGGCCGGGATCCCGCCGCCGGCGACGAGTTTCGCGTCGCTGTTCTTCCCCGCCTCGATGTAGCCCAGCACCCGCTCCCGCTGGCGGGCGCTGACCACCGGCCCGATATCGGTCCCGCTGTCCAGCGGGTCGCCGACGTGGAGTCCGTTGACAAGGCCTGCGAGCGCGTCGACAACCTCGCCGTACCGGGACCGCGGGGCCAGGATGCGCGATCCCAGGAAGCAGGTCTGCCCGTTGTTGATCAGCGACACCGACCGCAACCCGCGCATGGTCGCATCGAGATCGGCGTCGTCGAGGATGATCGCCGCCGACTTGCCGCCCAACTCCAGGGTGACGGGCCGCAGCAGCCGCCCGCAGACCTCGCCGATGATCCGGCCGACCGCGGTGGAGCCGGTGAAGCTGACCTTGTCCACACCCGGATGCGACACCAGGTGCGCGCTGGCCTCGGTGGCACCGGGAACGATGTTGAGAACCCCTGCGGGCAGCCCGGCCTCCTCGGCGGCCTGCGCGAAAACCATGGCGTCCAAGGCGGTTTCGGGCGAGGCCTTCAGAACCACTGTGCAGCCGGCCGCCAGCGCCGGGGCGAGTTTGAACGCTGCCAGCGCCTGCGGGTAGTTCCACGGCACGATCGCCGCGACCACGCCGATCGGCTCGCGTCGCACGATGGTATGCCCGGTCCGGCTCGGCCGCACCTCTTCGATGGGCGTCTTGGTGATGAGCTTGGCGTAGTAACCGAACAGGGCGGCCGGAAACACCCCGTTGGCCCCGCTGGACAGCGACATCGGCATGCCGTTCTCCCGGCTGACCAGTTCGCTGGTGGCGTCCGCACGCTTGTGCAGAGCCGCCGCCAATGCCAGCAGCACGCCGGCCCGGTGGTCCGGGGACGCCGATGCCCAGTCGGGCAGCGCGGCCCGGGCGGCGGCGACGGCGGCGTCGATGTCGGCCTCGGTGGCGCTGGCGCCGTCGCCGAGCAGTTCACCGGTCGCCGCCTCCAGCACCGGCTCGGCTTTCTCGGCGAGGACGAACTCGCCGTCGATGAACAGCTCCGGGCGGGAAGTCTTCGAATTCCCGGAAGTCCTCACGGTCATAGCGGCGCTCCTTGTGGTTCCTCGGTGGCGAACAGCACTCCGTCGGCGATCAGGTGCTCGATCTGATCGGCGGTCATATCCAGCACCTCGCGGCAGACGGCCCGGGTGTCAGCACCCGGCAGCGGCGCCGGACGCCGCGGTGACTGCGGGATGTTCCGGAATGGGGCCGGGCCGGTCTCAGCCGGCAGCGGCGCCTCCAGCAGCGGGTGCACCATGTCCACCAGGACGTCGCGCCAGCGCAACTGCGGGTGGTCGTAGACCTCGTCGGGCCGGTACATCGGGCCGGCCGCCACCCCGGCGGCCTGCAGCACCTCGGCCGCCTCCTGCGGTGTGCACTGCGCCACCCATTCGGCCAGCGGGACG
The DNA here is from genome assembly GCA_029979305.1 of Mycobacteriaceae bacterium. Classification (GTDB taxonomy): domain Bacteria; phylum Actinomycetota; class Actinomycetes; order Mycobacteriales; family Mycobacteriaceae; genus Mycobacterium. The sequence continues at coordinate 3,051 of JAPOHV010000206.1, forward strand.
CCGCCGGTGACGCCGTCGGCCGCCGTGCGGTCGGCGTCCGAGCACAGCGACACCACGCACCACTCGTCGTCGCCGGCGCAGGGCAGCACCAGGTGCTCGACGGCGGCACGGTGTATTTCCGCTGCCCCGTCGCCCGATGCGGCCAGCGTGACGAACAAGGTGTCGAGTTGGTTGATGCCGGCCTCGGCCTGCGAGACGTGGATCCGGGCGCCGGCCCCGGTGCGCAGTCGACGGATCAGCGCGGCCAGCGCGCCGATCGCGGTGATCCGCCCGACAACGTGGTCGGGGAAGATCGTCGTCGCGTCGTAGAAGGGATGGCGCGCAGCGGGATTGGGCTGATCGGAGGTCCACAGGTTGGTCACGCCCGTGGCGGCCCGCACCAGTGGGCCGTACCCCATCCGGGTGCTCCACGGCCCCTCGTCGCCGTAGGCGCTGCTCTCGGCCAGCACGATGCCCGGGTTGAGTTCGCGCAACCGGTCGTAGCCGAAACCGAGGGCGGGCAGGGTTCCCGGCTTGAAGTTGGCGAAGACGGCGTCGGCGGAGGCGACCAGTTCGGCGAACACCGCGGCACCAGCCGGGCTGCGCAGGTCGAGTCCGAACCCGAGGTGGTTGCGGTGGGCACGGGCGAACGAGTCGCCGATCGCCTGGTGTTCCCGCTTCTGGCGCAGGCCGTCGGGGTAGGCGGCGCTCTCGATCTTGATGACCTCGGCGCCCATGTCGCCGAACAACCGGCTGAGCTCTCCCCCGGCGACGATGATCCCGAGGTCGATGACGCGGATTCCCGCCAGCGGCAGCCCGCCCACCGGCGCGACCGGGTCCGGGGTGAACGGTTCTGCGCGCCAATCGGTTTGATCGGTGTCCAGCGCCGGCGCCGGGGTGCGAAATCCGGCCCGTTCGCCGTCGACCGACCAGTAGCCCACCGGGGCACGCGCCACCACCCCCGGCGCGAGTTCGGCGTCGGTGAGGGCGCCGACAGCACCGAGGTGATCGGAG
>JAPOHV010000068.1 GCA_029979305.1 Mycobacteriaceae bacterium
CACATCAGGACCGGCCCTCCAGTGCGTCGGCGACGACCACCGCTTCGGCGTGCCCGGCGTCGGACCACTCCACCCAGGGTGCGAGCCGGAAGTAGCGCAGCGCCAACGCTTCTCCAACCTCGTGACAGGTGGTCTGCAGGCCGGACAGCCGGACTTCCAGCGACTCCAGCAGCGCGCCGGGCCGGACGAACTCCAGTTCGCTGCGGGCCCGGCCGAGCAGCCGCCTCGCCTCGGCGCCGGCGCCGTCACGCGGTCCGCTCAACTCGTCGAGGCTGTGCTCGGCGAGCCGAAGCGAGAAGAAGGCCGAGCGGGGGAACTGCCGGTCCAGCAGCATGAATTCGATCACCCGGTTGGCGTCGAGCACGCCGCGATGGGTCCGCAGGTAAGTGTCGTGGGCTCCGGCGGCGCGCAGCACGCTGACCCAGGCCGGCGACGAGGCGCTGTCGCCGACCCTCGACAGCAGCAGTCTCACCGTCATGTCGACGCGCTCCAGTGCGCGGCCGAGCACCATGAACCGGTAGCCGTCGTCGCGGGACAGGGTGGAGTCGGACAGTCCGGCGAACATCGCCGCACGGCCCTCGACGAAGGTGAAGAACTCGTGCGGTCCCAGCCGCCGCGCGGCGCGCTCGCGTTCCGGCAATGCGTTGTAGGTGGTGTTGAGGCATTCCCACATGTCCCCGGAGATGACCTCGCGGGCCGAACGGGCGTTCTCCCGCGCCGCGCTGATCGCGTCGACGATCGAGCAACCGTGGGTCAGATCACGGCTGAAAGCCACCAGATCGGTCAGCGCCCACATCTCCAACCGCGTCTTGGGCGGTTCGATCCCCAAGACCTCCAACAGGATTCGGGATGCCTGGTCGGGGTCGACGGTGGAGTCCTCGAGCAACTGGTGCACGGTCACATCGAGAATCCGGGCGGTGTCGTCAGCGCGTTCGACGTAGCGGCCGATCCAGTAAAGCGCCTCGGCGTTGCGGGCAAGCATCAGCGGACTCCACTCTGCTGCTGCTGTTGCTGCTGTTGCTGGCCGCTGACCGTCTGCTGCTGCAGCGGATGCATCTCGGAGGCGGCGGCGCGGGGCAGCGTGCGCACCACCCGGGCAGCGGACATTTCGCGGGCGGCGGCCGAGGATCTCGACGCCAGCACCCAGGTGTCCTTGGACCCGCCGCCCTGGCTGGAGTTGACCACCAGCGAACCCTCCACCAGAGCCACCCTGGTCAGACCGCCGGGCAGCACCCACACCTGCTCACCGTCGTTGACCGCAAACGGGCGCAGGTCCACGTGGCGCGGCGCCAGGGTGTCGCCGGCCTTGGTCGGCACGGTGGACAACTGCACCACCGGCTGGGCGATCCAGCCGCGCGGATCCGCCTGGATCTTGCGCCGCACCGCGGCCAGTTCCTTCTCGGATGCGTGCGGCCCGAACACGATTCCGTAGCCGCCGGAGCCCTCCACGGGTTTGACGACCAGTTCGTGAACCCGGTCGAGCACCTCGGCGCGCTCGTCGTCGAGCCAGCAGCGCAGCGTGTCGACGTTGGCCAGCAGTGGCTTCTCGCCGAGGTAGTACTCGATGATGGTCGGGACGTAGGTGTAGACCAGCTTGTCGTCGCCGACGCCGTTGCCGACCGCACTGGAGATCACCACGTTGCCGGCCCGGGCGGCGTTGAGCAGACCGGCCACCCCGAGCACCGAGTCGGGCCGGAAGTGCAGCGGGTCGAGGTACTCGTCGTCGATGCGCCGGTAGATGACGTCGACCTGGCGCTCCCCCTCGGTGGTGCGCATGTAGACGACGTTGTCGCGGCAGAACAGGTCCGGCCCCTCGACGAGTTCGACACCCATCTGCCGGGCCAGCAGCGAGTGCTCGAAGTAGGCGGAGTTGAACGGGCCCGGGGTGAGCACCACGACGGTGGGGTCGGACTCGTTGGTCGCCGCGGCGTTGCGCAGTGCGCGCAGCAGATGCGACGGGTAGTCGTCGACAGAGCGCACCCGGTGGGTGCCGAACAGGTTGGGGAACACCCGGGTCATCACCCGGCGGTTCTCCATGACGTAGGACACCCCCGACGGCGAGCGCAGATTGTCCTCGAGCACCCGGAAGGTGCCCTGCGCATCGCGGACGATGTCGATGCCGGCGACGTGGATGCGCACCCCGTTGGGCGGGTCGATGCCGACGGCCTCGCGGTGGAAGTGCTCACAGGAAGTGACCAGGCGGCGCGGGATGACGCCGTCGCGCAGGATCTCCTGATCGCCGTAGACGTCGTCGAGGAACCGCTCGAGCGCGACCACCCGCTGGGTGATGCCGCTCTCCAGCTTCGCCCACTCGGCGGCCGAGATCACCCGCGGCACCAGATCCAACGGGAAGGGCCGTTCCTCCTGGCCGGACAGCGAGAAGGTGATGCCCTGGTCGACGAAGGCCCGGCCCAGCGCCTCGGTGCGGGCGGTGAGCTCCTCGGTGCCGGTGGGGGCCAATTCGGCGAAAATGCCCTTATACGGGCCCCGGACACCGCCGCGCCGGTCGAACATCTCGTCGAACGCCGCCACATAGGGGCCGGGCTCCCGGTAACCGCCGAAAATCCGGTGGTCGTCGGGCGGGGCCGCCGGGCCGGCGCTGCGCGCAGTCACCGTCACATGCTGCACCACTCCGGCCGTTTTCGCAGGCTGAGCGGCTCCGCTTTGGGCTGAAGCGGCCCGGGCTGGTAACCTCACAGGGCGCCGCGAGGGCTCTCCAGTCCCGGTGCACACCAGACGAAAGCCAGTTTTGAGATTGAGGACCTAGACGCGTGGCCAACATCAAGTCGCAGAAGAAGCGCATTCTGACCAACGAGCGCCGTCGGCTGCGCAACAAGTCGGTGAAGTCGTCGCTGCACACCGCCATCCGCGCGTTCCGCACCGCCGCCGCCGAGGGCGACAAGGACAAGGCCGCCGAGCTGCTGGTCTCCACCAGCCGCAAGCTGGACAAGGCCGCCACCAAGGGCGTGATTCACAAGAACCAGGCCGCCAATAAGAAGTCGGCGCTGGCACACGCGCTGGCCAAGCTCTCCTGAGCTAACCGCACCCCTACCGGGTCGCCCCGCCGCTCAGGGGTTGAGAATTGGCGGATTTCCCGGTTTCCGGGCATCCAGCATTCCCACAGGAATTAGCGTTGGTTCGATCGTGCCCGTTTCGGGGCTTGGATCGACCAAAGGACCACAGCATGGCTCTCAAACTCAGTGCCGCGGCAGCCGCCGCAGCCGCACCGGCGATACTGCTGATGGGGGCCGGTACCGCCCATGCGGGTGTCGGCGTCAACGTCAATCCTGCCCCCGGCGGCGTCGACGTGTGGCTGACGACCTGGCCGGACAATCCGGCCGACACCGCGCCGAGCGGATGGTGCCGGTACAACTCCAGCGTGGCGGGCAACCCCTGGGGCAAGCCCGCACCGGCGATCAACGTGCCGTTCTACCTCCCGGAGAACCCGCCCGGACAGCCGTCCAACTCCCACCTGGCCTTCCCGAGCTATCCGACGGGCTCGACCTGGAACATCACCGTCGAGTGCCCCAACGCGCCGCCGCAGTTCACCCAAGTCGTGTGGTGACCGGGCGATAGGGATCAGCCTGTGACCCCGGACGAGTGCTCAGGCGACCCGGATGACGAGACCCGTGATGTCGATGTCCCGACCGGCCGCACCAGGACCGCCTGGGCCTCCGGTGGCGACGGCGAGTACGCGGCGCCGGGCGGCGTGCAGTCCGCGACGTTTCGCGCCCTGGCCTGGTCACAGGACGACGGCTCAGGTGAGGACGTCGTCCCCTATGCCGGGGGCGAGCACACCGATCCGGAGACGGCTTCGCGCCCGTGGTATCGGCGACCGCCGCTGTTGTTCGGCGTCGCCGCTGCGGTGGCCGCCGTCGGGATCGGCGGTCTGGCCTTCTCGCTCACCGGCGCCAACGAGTCCTCGACGGTGACAACCACGCGGTCGGCTCCGCCCGGACCGCCCCCGCCGACGGCGAAGCCCGGCGCTACCGCCAGCCCGGCGCAACCGACCGGCAGCCTTCCGCCAGCCGTCGCGCCCCCCGCAGTCCGGTCAACGCCGACGCGCGGCCCGGGCCAACCATCGGTGACAGCCGCGCCGCCGGCTAGGACACCCGCTGGCGCTCCGCAGGCCGAACCGGCCGCGCCGCCCGCACCCCCTGCGGCACCCGCCCCGCAGGGCGGGCCGTTCCCGGTACCCCCCGCACCTCCGGCCGCCCCCGCTCCCGCAGCGCCGGCAGCACCTGCACCCGCCCCGCAAGGCGGGCCGTTCCCGGTACCCCCCGCGCCCGCGGCTGTACCCGCCCCCGTACCGGCAGCACCTGCACCCGCCCCGCAGGGCGGGCCCTTCCCCGTCCCCCCGGTCTCGGTGGCACCCGTCGTGCCCGACATCATCACGCTGGCACCGCCGGTCCCCGTCTTCAAGCCATAACCGGCCGCGGGCGGCCCGCTCGGGTGGCGGCCAATCCGGAGGAGTCAGCGCCCGCCGGCCAACTCCGCCACCTTGCGAACCGCGACCTCCAGCACGTAATCGGCGTCGGCGGCTGCCCCTTTGACGTCGGCGTTGAGCGCGGCCACCAGCCGGATCGCGTCCGCCACACTGTCGCGTGACCAGCGCCGCGCCTGTTTCTGCGTCTTCTGCACCCGCCATGGCGGCATGCCGACCTCGGATGCCAGCCGGTAAGGATCTCCGGACAGCGGGCCGATCCGGGCGATGGCGTGCACCGCCTCGGCCAGCGCATCGGCGAGCAGGACATGCGGCACCCCGCGCGCCATGGCCCAGCGCAGCGCCTCGGCGGAACCGGCGACGTCGCCGACAACGGCTTTGTCGGCGATGTCGAACCCGGTGACCTCGGCGTTGCCGCTGTGGTAGCGGCGGACCGCGGCCGCGTCGACCCGGCCGCCGGTATCGGCCACCAGTTGTGAACAGGCCGCGGCCAGTTCGCGGACGTCGGACCCGACGGTTTCCAGCAGTGCGGCGACGGTGTCGTCGTCGACTTTGACCTTGGCCGAACGGAATTCGGCGCGCACGAAATCGGCCCGCTCGCCGGCCTTGGTGATCTTGCCGCACTGGTGGGTCTGCGCGCCGAGGTCACGCAGGTCACCGGCGAGGCTCTTGGCCCGCCCTCCCCCGGAGTGCAGGATCACCAGAACGGTGCCCGGCGGCAGGTCGGCCGCTGCGGAGGCGATGAGGGCGACGGCGTCCTTGCCCGCCTCCGCCGCCGCCTCCAGAACGACCACACGCTCGTCGGCGAACAACGACGGGCTGAGCAGTTCGGCGAGTTCGTGAGTCGATACGTCACCAGCCCGCAGCCGGTTCACCGGCACGTCGTCGGTACCCGCCGAGGCCCGGGCCGCCCGCAGGATTGCGGCCACCGTCCGCTCGACGAGCAGTTCCTCATCGCCGAGCACCAGGTGCAGTCCGGGCGTCTCGCTCACCCTGTGATGGTGTCACGGGCCACCGACCAGACCCGACACCGACCATGCCACCGCACACAGCAGCGCGCCGGCCGCCGCCAGCCGCAGCCAGCGGCGCCGCCACCCGAGCACCGCTGCCACGGCGGCCGAGCCGACGGTGAGCAGGCCGGCCCACCCGGAGGGCACGGACACTGCAGCGCCCGGCAGCCGTGCGGCCAGCTGGGCTACCCGCAGCAGCCACCACAGCTCCGGGCCGGTGAAACGGATCAGCAGTCCGGCCGCCCCCGGCCACAGCGGGCACAGTGCCGCGGCCGCGGTACCCAGCACGGTGATCGGCGCAATCACCACCGACACAACCAGATTCGCCAGTACCGAGACGACGCTGAACCGCCCGGTGATCGCCGCGATCAGCGGTGCGGTGACCAGCTGCGCGGCCACCGCGACGCAGAGGGCGGCGGCCAGCGGCTGGGGCCAGCCGGCGGCCACCAGCCGCGCTGACCACATCGGCGCGAGGGTGACCAGTGCGGCCGTCGCCGCGACCGACAGCGCGAAGCCGACGTCGAGAGCCAGTTGCGGGGCCAGCAGCAGCACCACGATCACCGTGGCCGCCAGCACCGGGATGGCCTGGCGCCGGCGCGCGGAGACCAGCGCCAGTAGGCCGAGGGCGCCCATGATGGCCGCGCGCAGCACGCTGGCGCTGGGCTGCACCACAACGACGAAAGCCCCCAGCGCAATCCCCGCCAGTGCGACCGCGGCACGGGGCCCGATCAGGTAGGCCGACAGCAGCACCGCGCCGCACACGATGGTGACGTTGGCGCCGGATACCGCCGTCAAATGGGTCAGCCCGGCGATGCGGAACGCGGCGGTGATATCCGGCGGCACTGCGGAGGTGTCGCCGAGCACCAGCCCGGGCAATACGGCGGCCTGGTCGGCGGGCAGCACCTCGCGGGCCGTGGCGGCGAACCGGGTGCGCACCGCCTGGGCGGCCCGGGCGACGGCGGAGGCCTGCCCCAACCGGGGCCGGCCGACAGCAGTCAGGGTGGCCACGGTGAGGTCGTGGCGGCGCGGCGGCGCGATGCGGGCCCTGAACCGGGCGGGCTGGCCGGGACCGATCTGACCGAAGTCGACCGCCGAGCCGAAAACCGCTACCGCCCCGTCGGTTTCGCTGTCGTCGACGCCGTTGAGGTCGGCGCGGAACATCAGCCTGGAAGGCCCGGACTGCCGCGGGGTCTCGCCGGGGGTGACGGTCACCCAGGTCGTGGCGCCGAAGCGCTCGGCGACGGGGTGGTTGCGCACAGCGTCGCAGCGCAACCCGATCGCCAGCCCGAAACCGGCGCCGACCACCGCAGTAGCGATCACGCCGGCGGCCGCGGTGCGCAGCGCCGGAAACCAGCGGCCGGCCAGCCACCAGCAAGCACCGGCCACCGCGCTGAGCGCAGCCAGCAGCAGACCCAGCCCCCAGGCCAGGCCGGCGGCGGTGACCGCCCAGGCGACCAGCGCCGCCGGCACCAGGCGCAGGTCGACCACGGCCGTCAGATCCGCACCAGCGGGCGCAGTTTCTCCAGACGGGCGGTTCCGATGCCGTCGATCTCGGCGAGTTGGTCGATGCTGCTGAATCGGCCGTTGGCCGTGCGCCACGCCACGATCGCCGCGGCGGTGACCGGACCGACCCCGGGGAGTGCATCGAGTTGTTCGGCGGTCGCGCTGTTCAGATCAACCGGGCCAACGGGTTTCGCCGGGGCAGCCGGCGGTGCCGGCCCTGACGCCGCGGGGCCGGCGGAGCTGCCGAGCACCGGCCGCTGCCCGGCGGGGACCGCCATTCCGACGACGATCTGCTCGCCATCGGCGACGTGACGGGCGAGGTTCAGGCCGGCGGTGTCGGCCCCGTGCAGCGGTCCGCCGGCTGCCGAGACCGCGTCGGCGACCCTTGCGCCGGGTGTCAGCGTCACCAGACCGGGCTGTCCGACCAGACCGACGACGCTCACCACGACCGCCTGTCCGGCGGGCGTGGCCGCCGCGGTGCCGGGCGGTGCCGACGAGGTGGGCGCCATCTCCACCGGCGGCAACTTGGCCGACGCCACCGGCTCGGGGTGCTGCCGGATCAGCGTGAACACGGTGACCAGAACGGCCAGCGCGGCGAGGGCCGCCAGCGCGATGCCGCCGGCCCGCCCCGGGTCGGCCCGGACCGCCGAAAGCCAGCCCTGCTGGGGCAGCCCGTCCGGCACCCAGTGAGGTTCGACGGCCGCCTCTCCGTCGTCGGCGGAATCGCCGTCGGACCCTTCGGGAGGCAGCGCCCTGAGACGGCGGTACAGGTTGGCCAGTGGCTCCCCGGTTCGCATGGCGCGACCGTAGGTCCGGGCACCGACCCCCGGCCGGCGCAGGACGGCATTCCACGCCGACGCTGTGGACGAATCCGAGACTGTGGACCCGGCGCTGTCCATACTGCAGAGCAGACCCCCACGAGGAGACCGCATGACCGCCAGCACCGACCGGCCGATCCGGGTGATCCAGTGGACCACCGGAAACATCGGCCGGAGATCCCTGCATGCCATCATCAGCCGGCCCGATATGGAACTGGTGGGCGTCTACGCCCACGGTGCCGACAAGGTCGGGGTGGACGCAGCTCAGCTGGCGGGCTGGCCGGCGGGGGAACGACAGCCGACCGGGATCACCGCCACCAACGACATCGACGCGCTGCTGGCGGCGAAACCCGACGCCTGCTGCTACAACCCGCTGTGGCCCAGCATCGACGAGTTGGAGCGGCTGCTGGCGGCCGGTGTCAACGTGTGCACCTCGGCGGCATGGATCACCGGCGGAAAGCAGACACCGCGCGATCTCGACCGCATCCGGAACGCCTGTGAGACAGGCAATTCCACGATCTTCGGCAGCGGGGCGCATCCGGGAATGACGAACATGGTGGGCATGGTGCTGTCCGGCGCCTGCGAACGGGTCGACGAGATCCGGATCACCGAGTCGGTGGATTGCTCCACCTACGAGTCGGCGGGCACCCAGACGGCGATGGGCTTCGGCTGCGATCCCGACACCCCGGGTCTCGACGAGAGCGTGCGCCGCGAGAGCGAGGTGTTCGCGGAGTCGGCGGCGATGATGGCCGACGCCATCGGCGCGGACCTGGACCGGATGACCTTCGACGTGACGTTCACCCCCGCCACCGGTGACACCGACCTGGGGTTCATGACCATCCCGGAGGGCAGCGTCGGCGGGGTCATGGGGTACCACCGCGGCTGGGTGGGGCAACGCAACGTGGTCAGCGTCGGATTCAACTGGACCATGGGCGATCACGTGATTCCGCCCAAGCCACTGGAGCACGGTCACGTTATCCAGGTGTTCGGCGTGCCGAACATGCGGACCGTGCTGCACTGTCTACCGCCGAAGGGCTGGGCCGAACCGGGCTTCATGGGCCTGGGGATGATCTACACCGCCATGCCGGTGACCAACGCCGTGCCCGCGGTGGTGGCAGCCCCGCCGGGCATCGTCACGCTCAAGGATCTACCCCCGATCACCGGGCGGTTCGGGTAGTTTTCCGCGGGTGCATATCGAACGCCGGAGATTCATCGCAGGAATCGGCGGGGTCGCGCTGGCCGCCCCACTGCTCGCGTCATGCGCAGCCGAGAAGAAATCCGCAACGGAGGTGGCTGCAGCACCGACGCCCAAGCCGATCATCCCCGAACCGCCGAAGGGAGAGCCGGGAAGCCTGCTGTCCCAGGAGCGGATCGACACCGGTATCAAAGGCGCACGCGCCTGGCGCATCCGCTACATCTCACGCGACGTCAACAACGTCGCCCAGGAAGCCAGCGGCCTCGTCATCGCCCCGGCCGACCAGCGCGACAACCGGCCGATCCTGACCTGGTGCCACGGCACCACCGGACTCGGCGACGCGGCCTGCCCGTCGGCACAGCCGGATCCGGCCCGCGAACTGATCACCTACTTCACACCGCAGGCCACCCAGCAGATCGACTACGGGGTCCCCGGCCTTCAGGGGTGGATCGACGACGGCTGGGTGGTGTGCGGCACCGACTATCAGGGTCTCGGGACGCCGGGCATGCACCAGTACACCGTCAACATCACCAACGCCCGTGACGCGGTCTACATAGCGCACGCGGCACGCAAACTCGACGCCGGCGCGGGCACGACGCTGGGCTGCGCCGGCTGGTCGCAGGGCGGCGGCGCTGCGGCGGCGGTGGCCGAGCTGGATCCGGCCGACTTCGGCGATCTCAAACTCATCGGCACGGTCCCGATGTCCCCCGGGGTGGGCAGGATCGCGTTGGAGAATCCCGCCTCGGTCACCGCGGCGCTGACCAATCCCAACATCCCGCCGGACTCGCATCTGGTGATGGTGCTGGCCGGTACCTACGCGGCCAATCCCACGAAACTCAAACTGCCGGAGGCGTTCACGCCGCTGGGGGTGGAGATCATCGAGACGGCCTGGAACAACCAACCGGTGCACCACCTCAACGACGTGATCGCCCGCATGTTCCGACTGAAGGGCGCGGTGCTCAATCCCATCCCGCCCAACTTCGGTGCCTGGAAGGATGCGATCGACGCCGGCTCGGCGGCCAACAAGAAGCCGGTAGCGCCGGTGCTGGTGTGCATCGACACCTTCGACAACGGCTCCGTGGTCCCGGTGTCGTGGCAGACCTCCTACGTCAACGCAGCCAGGAAACTGGGCGGATCCGTCGAGACCCGCGAGTACCCCAAGGACGACCACTTCTCACTGCCGCAGAGTTGCGTCGGCGACGCCCGGACCTGGCTGAACAAGCTGCGCGGCTGATACTCAGCCCCGCAGTGCCACGACCACTCCGACCGCCCCCGGTCCCAGGTGCACTCCCAGGACCGGCCCCAGGTCGGTGACGAGGACCGGGCCGCAGGCGGGCAGCGCACCGGACAGCGTCGCCGCGAGGTCGGCGGCACCGGCGGGGTTGTCGACGTGCTGGACCGCCAGCGTCGCCCGGCCTTCCCCCACCACGTCGAGCACCTGCTCCACCATCGCCGCGATCGCCTTGGAGGTGGTGCGCACCCGCTGTGACAGAACGAGTTTGCCGCCGTCCATGGTCAGCAGAGGCTTGACCGCCAGTGCGGTACCCAGCCAGGACGCGGCGGTTCCGATCCGGCCGCTGCGGCGCAGGTTCTCCAGTCGCTGGACGACGATGTAGGAGTGCAGCGTCGGAACTGTTTTCTCCGCCTGCGCCACAACGCTTTCCAGGTTCGCGCCCTCGCGGGCGGCTCGCGCCGCAGCCAGGGCGACGAAGCCGGTCCCCATGCCGGCTGAGCGGGAGTCGACCACCCGAACGGCGCCGCCGAATTCCCGGGCGGCGTGCTCTGCGGAGCCCAGGGTGCTGGAAAGTTCGGTCGACAGGTGCACCGCAACCACACCCTCTGCCCCGCCTGCCCGCAGTGCCGAGCGGTACAGGGCAGCCAGTTCCGAGGGGCTGGCACCGGCGGTGGTGACCTGCTGGCGCTGGTAGAGATCGTCCGGCATCTCATCGACCCCGTCGCGCAGGTCGGCGCCGTCGACGAGGACGTGCAACGGCGCGACACGGATCCCCCATTCGGCGATCGCATCTGCGGGCAGCCGCGCCGAGGAGTCCGTGACCACGACCACCGCCATGGCGGTCAGCCCTGTTGAACCGCTGGGACGCCGGCCTCGGCCAGCGCCTTGAGCATCAGTTCGGCGACCGCCTCGTGGGCTTCGAAGTTCCAGTGGATGCCGTCGGGATTGCCGCGACCGCCATGTATCTCCTCGGCCACGGCTTCTTTCAGATCGACCAGCGGAACGTGATGCTCGGCCGCCCAGGCGGTGATCGCCGACACGGTCGGTTCCCGACCGTGATGGGCCAGGCCGTAGGTAGGGGCGATGTGCACCGAGGGCAACGAGGCGACGATCGGGATGCCCGGGCGGTTGAAATCGACTGCGAAACGCGTCATCTCAAGATATTCGACGGTGAGCTTGGGCGGCAGCGCGGAGCGCGACATCGGTGAGAGTCGCGGCTGCAGCCAGCCGTAGGAGTCACGGACCCAGCGGCGCAGCAGCGGCGGGCGGACATAGCGGATCAGTTCGCGCACCGCGGTCGGCAGCGGCGAGGGAAGCGAATCCATTCCGCTGGTCGCGAAGATCACCGCGCCTGCCCGGGGCAGCGCCGCCCAGGCCCGCGGGTCCTGGGTGGCCGCCCACCACACGTCGCGGCATGTCCAGCCGATACGACCGATGATCTCGCACTCCCAACCGAGCTGGGCTGCAACGATGTTGGGCCAGATCCGTGGGTCATCGGCGGGCAGGCCGCCCTGCGGTCCGTAGTAGGACAGCGAGTCACAGAAGACCAGCAACGTCCGGCGTTCCTCAGAGGACATCGTTGGCCACCTGGGCTGAGGCGTTCCACACATCCAGTCGCCAGCGCACGTCGTCGAACGCGGCCTCAGCCGGGCCGTGGCCGGACAACTGCGCCCAGCTGGCGTTGCCCATACCTCCCAGCATCGGCCAGCTGTCCACCGGGAGATCCAGCAGCGCCGCGGTCAGCGCGGCGATCAGACCGCCGTGGGCCACCAGCACCACCGGCCGCTCCGGTTCGTCAGCACCCCACTCCGGTTGCCCTGCAAACAGTTCGGCGACCAGCGGCCGGCTGCGGGCGGCGACGTCGATGCGGCTCTCCCCGCCGTGCGGCGCCCACGTTGCGTCGTCGCGCCAGGCCAGCCGCGCCCCGGGTGCGGCGGCGTCGACCTGGTCGTGGGTCAGGCCCTGCCAGTCCCCCAGATGGGTCTCCCGCAGCCGGGTGTCCACCTCAACCGCAAGCCCGCAGCGCTCGGCGAGGGTGGCCGCGGTGTCGTGAGCGCGACGCAGATCGGAGGAGACGATCACCAGCGGCTGCCGTTTGGCCAGCACCTCGGCGGCCGCGACGGCCTGTGCGCGACCGAGGTCGGTCAGGTCGGTGTCGAGCTGACCCTGCATCCGGCTGCCGGCGTTGAACTCGGTCTGGCCGTGGCGCAGCATGACCAGCCGCCGCATTCTCACGATTCGTCCTCCGACGCTGCGGCGTCGAGGTCCACCTCGACCAGTGGGCAGTCCCGCCACAGCCGGTCGAGCGCGTAGAAGTTGCGCTCGTCGGTGTGCTGGATGTGCACCACGATGTCGACGTAGTCCAGCAGCACCCAGCGGCCTTCGCGGGTGCCCTCCCGGCGGGCCGGTTTGTAGCCGGCCAGCCGCATCTTCTCCTCCACCTCGTCGACGATGGCGCCGACCTGGCGTTCGTTGGTGGCCGACGCGATCACGAAGCAGTCGGTGATGACCAGTTGCGCCGATACGTCGATGACGACGACGTCCTGGGCGAGTTTGGACGCCGCGGCGCGCGCGGCGACGGTCGCCATCCGGATGGCCTCGGCCGACGCGGTCACGTGATCGCCTCCTTGGGGCTGCGGTAGAGGTTGCGCTTGGCGACGTACTGCACCACCCCGTCGGGCACCAGGTACCAGATCGGCCGGCCCTCGGCGGCCCGGTTGCGGCAGTCGGTGGACGAGATGGCCAGCGCCGGCACCTCGACCAGCCGCAGTGCGCCGTCGGGAAGTCTGCCGACGGCGGCGATGACGTGGGAGCCGGTGAGTTCGTAGCCGGGCCGGCTGACCCCGATGAAGGAGGCGAGTTCGAAGAGTTCCTCCCAGCCCTGCCAGGTCAGGATCGACGCCAGCGCGTCGGCGCCGGTGATGAAGAACAGGTCGCAGTCCGGGTACAGCGCGCGCAGGTCGCGCAGCGTGTCGGTGGTGTAGGTGGGCCCGCCGCGGTCGATGTCCACCCGGCTGACCGAGAACCGCGGGTTGGCGGCGGTGGCGATCACGGTCATCAGGTAGCGGTCCTCGGCGGCGGTGACGTGGCGCTCCTTCTGCCACGGCTGACCGGTCGGGACGAAGATCACCTCGTCGAGGCCGAACAGGTTTGCCACTTCGCTGGCGGCGACGAGGTGTCCGTTGTGGATCGGGTCGAACGTCCCGCCCATCACGCCGAGCCTGCGCCGGGATTGCATGACGTGGAAGCCTACTGCTCAGACCGGCAGCAGTTGGTCGATGACGGCGGCCAGCTGCTTGGCCGAACGGCACTCGTGCATGGTGATGACGTCGGAGTAGCGCGGGACCGCCGAGTCGCCGCTTCCCCACAGATGCCGGGGTTCGGGGTTGAGCCAGTGTGCGTGGCGGCTGGCGGTGACCATGTGCGCCAGCACGTCGACGGCGGGGTTGCGGTAGTTGGTGCGGCCGTCGCCGAGCACGAGCAGCGAGCTTCGTGGCGAGAGCACCCCGGGGAAGTTCTCGGTGAACGAGACGAACGCGTTGCCGTAGTCGGAGTGCCCGTCGCGGGTGAAGACCTTGGCCTCGCGGGTGATGCGCTGGATGACGATCGCCAGGTCGGCGTCGGCGCCGAACATGTGGGTGACCTCGTCGG
>JAPOHV010000183.1 GCA_029979305.1 Mycobacteriaceae bacterium
AGAATCCTCGCGATGAGTGAGCAACCCCAACTGTGGGCGTCGTTTCCCGCCAAATACGGGTGGACTCTTCGGCTCATCATCGCTGCCGAACGCATCTCGGAGCGCTTAAGAATCGGGCCGTTTCACAAGCAGGGCAATCGCATCTACGTTGAGCTAACCGTGGGCACCTCCTAGCGACGTGCTGACAGGTCGGTCCAGGGCCCGACCCCAATCCGTGGGCTCCCTGGCTATCGCCTTGTCGCCGCCGCGCAGCCATTCCGGGTGAATTGCGCTCATTTGATTCGGTGGTAGTTTGGCGCTGGCTGAAGTTTGCTGGCAGCGTCAAAAAGGGATCAGGATGGCCGAGTCCATGAACGTCGATCCGGAGCTTCTCGCCGCCTCGGGGCGGGCGCTCGACCGGCACTCCGCCACCGTTCACTCCGTGCACTCCGATGCGGATCGGACCATCGAATCCGCCCTGTTCAGCTGGGCCGGCGCCTCCAGGGCGGCGTTGGCGGCGAAGGCCGCCGACTGGACCGGGGTGACCACCACGCTGACCGCGCGTCTCTACGGCCACGCCGAGGGACTGCGCGTCAGCGGACTGAACTTCGCTGCGGTGGATCGACGCGACGCCGGCACGCTCACCGATCTGGCCCGGCCGGGCAGCGGCGAATGACGCTGAGCGTCGCCGATATCGAACGCTGGGATCCCGAAGCGGTCCGGGAGGTTTTCCGTGCCGCTTCGGCACGCAGCGCGGCGTCGACCGAGGCGGCCCGGGCAGCCGAGCAACTGCCGGCCTTCGGGTCCTGGGGCGGGGCGGCCGCGACGGCGGCCCGGGACGCGATCGGCAGGACGAGGGTGGACCTCGACGCGCACGCCGGGGAGGCGCTGGCGGTGGCGCAGGCCGCCCAACGGGCCGCCCAGGACATCGAAAAGGTCAAGGTCGATCTGCGCAACCTCGAAGAGAGCGCCGCCGATCTGGGGCTGGAGATCAACCCGGTCACCAACACCGTCGTGGCGGGCCCGGGTTTCCGGGGAACCGCAGCAGCCCTGGCGGCCGAGCTCGCCGTGCTGCAGACGCGGTTGAACGCCATCCTGTTCGAGGCCGACTGTGTTGACGCCGAACTGGCGGCGGCGATCGCCATGGCCGACGGCGGACTGCCGATCCCGGATGCGGTTTCGACTCCGGCGCCACCCCCACCCTCGGCGCGGCCCGAAGACACCTATGCCTGGTGGCAGTCGCTGACCCCCGAACAGCAGCAGGCGCAGTTGCGGGACGCCCCGTGGTTAATCGGGAATCTCAACGGCATCCCTGTCGAGGTCCGCAATGAAGCCAACCTGCGCGTGCTGCGGACCGACCTCGAGAACGTCGCGGAAGCGGCGAGTCGCCGGGGGGTTTCGGTTTCCGACGTCATCGACGATCCGTTCCGCTACGGGTGCACCCCCGACGACGTGACCCGGTACGCCAACGCGGTCAAGGTCGAGCAGGCCCTCGCCGATGACCACGCCCGCACGAATGCCCCGACATATCTTCAGGTGTACGAACCGGGCCGGTTCAACGGCCAGGGCCGTGCCGCGATCGCGATCGGCAACCCCGACAAGGCCCCCAACACCACGGTGGTCGTGCCGGGAACCAGTCACAGCGTCACCGAGGGATGGCTCGCCGCCGACGACGCCGTCAACCTCTACAACGAGGCCAAGTACGCCGACCCGGGCAGACCCACCGCAGTGGTGGCGTGGATGGGCTACAACGCCCCCGACAGCCTGACCGATACCGGCGTGGCCCAGCCCGCTCTGGCCCGAGAAGGGGGAGCGCTGCTGGCAGCAGATGTCAACGGCCTCAACGCGACTCACGGCCCCGGCTCCTCGCACGTCACCGTCGCCGGCCACTCCTACGGATCGACGACGGTGGCCGATGCCGCTGCCGGATCCGGCATGCGGGCTGACGACGTGATTCTGATCGGCAGCCCGGGAACCGACCTGGCCCACAGCGCCGCCGACTTCAACCTCGCCCCCGGCGGGCACGTCTTCGTCGGCGCCGCCTCGACCGATCCGATCACGCAACTGGGCGCCCTGCCGCAGATCCATGTGCCGGGCACCGGCGTCACCCTGGCGCTGGGCCCCGACCCCGCCGTCGACGGATTCGGGTCCACCCGGTTCCAGGCCGAGGTTCCCGGCTGGACGCTCAACGACCACAGCCATTACTACCGGCGGGGCACCGAATCGCTGTTCAGCATGGCCGACATCGTCAGCGGCCACGGCGAGTCGCTGCAGGACCACGGCAAGACCGCACCGCATCGCAGCCGGCAGTTCGCCGAACTGGCCATGGCTGCGGATCCCGAGTTCTACCGGCTGCCCACAGCGGGCCACTACCACTAGGTCACTACCACTGGGACGGAGCGCTTAGTTTGAACGTGCAGCGTCGAATCGCCGATATGACGGCGACCGCGATGGTCTCCATCGCCCTATCAGCCCTCGCCCTATCAGCCCTCGCTCTATCAGGATGTGCAGACATGAAGTCCGACACCGACACCGTTTCCAGCCCGCTGACCCCTGAACAGTCCAGAGCCCAGGTCGTCGATGCCGCGAACGAGATCGTCAGAAAACTGAACCTGCCCGTCGTCGAGGCGTACTTCTGGCGCGCCTCCTGCAACGACCAGGGCGACCCGCCGTTTCGCGGCGAGATGCGCATCGCCTACCCGCAGGCGGCCACCCCGGCTGAGTCGGACGCCGAGATCGCGCGGATGGCAGCGCAGCTGAGCGGTTCGGGCTGGACCGGCGACTCCGAATTCCGCGCCCACGGAACGGTCCTTACCAAGGGCAGCGTCGTCGCGGTCCTCGGCCCGCAGAACGTCAGCGACCCCAACCGCGAGATCGAACTGTTCGGCGAATGTCGCGACGTCACCACCACCAAAGAGTCTCGGGGCCGTGTCGAGCGGATCGCGCTGGGTTGACGCGGCAGGATTAGCGCCGCCCGCGCGCGCCCTATCATCAGCTGATGGGCACCTACCTCATCGCCGGTGGCAGCCGGGGTATCGGACTGGAACTGGTTCGGCTGCTGGCGCCGTCGGCGTCCCGGATCGACGTCTGGTCACGTTCGGCCGGCGACCTCACCGTCTCCGGGCCGGTCCGCCACCTGCCCTGCGACCTCACCGCCGACGTGCCGCTGCCCGAGCCGCCCGAGTCGATCAGCGGCGCGGCGTACTGCCCCGGCACGGTGAACCTCAAAAGCTTCCGGGCGCTGACCGAGGAGGACTTCCGGCGGGACTGGGAGGTGAATCTGCTTGGCGCCGTGCGCTTCCTGAAGGCGTGCCACTCCCGCCTGAAGGGCGCCGACGGCGAGCCGGCCAGCGTTGTGCTGTTCAGCACCGTCGCAGTGGGCCAGGGCATGCCGATGCACTCCTCGGTGGCCGCGGCCAAGGGTGCGGTGGAGGGGCTGGTGCGCTCGCTGGCTGCCGAATGGGCACCCAAGGTGCGGGTCAACGCGATCGCCCCGGCGCTGGTGGACACCCCATTGGTCGACCGGATGCTGTCCACCCCGGAGAAGCGCGAGGCGATGGGCGCGCGTTATCCGCTCAAGCGGGTCGGAACGGCCGCAGACGCAGCCGCTCTGGCGCAGTTCCTGCTGTCGCCGGCCAGCGGTTGGATCACCGGCCAGGTGCTCGGCCTGGACGGCGGAATGTCCACGCTGCGGATCTGACCGGCCGAAGCGGGCTACACCGCCGTCAGATAGCGGTGCGTGATGACGTGCTGGGCGGCCGACAACACCGGGGCGCCGAGCCTGCTCCACCAGGTCGCCGGCCGGGAGAACGCGACCACCTCGGTGTGGACGGAGTCGTCGGCCCGGCCGTAGCGCACCCCGAACATCTCCTCCCCGCTGACCGCGTGGCCGGGCAGGCTGCCGTAGGCGAAGCCCCGGCGGTCGGCCTCGTCGAGCACGTAGACCACCCGGCACGGCGCGACGAACGGTCCGAGCCGGCCCAGCACGTCAACGCCCACCGCCGCCACCTCGGCGGTCGCGTCCACCCGCAGGCCGGCTCCTCGCAGCATGCCGTAGCGCATCACCGCTCCGGCCGCTCGTTCGAAGCGCTCCCGGCCTGACCCGATCCGGTGGGACAGCCGGACGTGGGAGTAGCCGGCCGGCAGGGCCGCCGCGGTGGCTGCGACCTCGGCGTAGGTCAACGGCAGCCCGGTGAGGTCGGCCAGTTTCATCCCTCCACGATGCCTGCCGCGGTTTGTCGTGTAAATCGGGCGCCTGGATAGCATTAGCCGACCACCGCCGCCCCGGCGGCCGGTTTCCGCTGGCCGAATTGAAAGAGACCGTCGATGAGCGCCCCCGCACACCCCGCCCCCGCCGGTCTGCTGCGGGTCGCGGCGGGGACCACCGCCGGTGCCGCCGTCCGGGATGCCGGCCTGCCGAGCCGCGGTGAGCCCGGGGCGATCGTGGTGGTCCGCGACGCCGACGGGAAGTTGCGCGATCTGAGCTGGACACCGGACGCCGACGCCGACGTCACCCCGGTCGCCGCCGACACCGAGGACGGCCGCAGCGTTATCCGGCACTCCGCCGCCCACGTGCTGGCCCAGGCCGTCCAGGAACTGTTCCCGGCGGCCAAACTGGGGATCGGCCCGCCGATCACCGACGGCTTCTACTACGACTTCGACGTCCCGGAGGCTTTCACCCCCGAGGATCTCGAGAAGCTCGAGAAGCGGATGCGCGCCATCGTCAAAGAGGGCCAGCTGTTCTCCCGGCGGGTCTACGAGTCCAAAGACCAGGCCCGCGCCGAACTGGCAGCCGAGCCCTACAAGCTCGAGCTCGTCGACGACAAGTCCGGCGACGCCGACATCATGGAGGTCGGCGGCGACGAACTGACCGCCTACGACAACCTCAATCCGCGCACCCGGGAACGGGTGTGGGGGGACCTGTGCCGCGGCCCGCACTGTCCGACCACCAAGTACATCCCGGCGTTCAAACTGACCCGCAGTTCGGCGGCCTACTGGCGCGGCGACCAG
>JAPOHV010000143.1 GCA_029979305.1 Mycobacteriaceae bacterium
CTTGCCGCAGGTTCCGCACGATGAGGTGGTGTAGAAGTTGCGGGTGATATCGAGGTCGGGCAGTTCCACGCCGGGGGCGAGGGTGACGTCGAGCACGTTATAGGTGTTCAGGCCGTCCTCATCGCCGGCGCCTGCGCAATACCTCACAGTGGCGATGTCATCGCGGCGGGTGATCAACCCTTCGGTGAGCAGAAAGCCCTGCGCCAGTTCGAAATCCGAGCCCGGCGTGCGCATCGTGACCGTGATCGCCGAACCGTTGAGACGGATCTCCAGCGGTTCCTCGACCACCAGCGTGTCGGCATGGTCGGTGCTGGTCTCGCCGGTTCGCCGGCTGACCCGCCGGCGTGCGGTCACCCGCCCCATCGGCCGGCTTCGATCCTGATGACGACAGCCTTGGAGACCGGGGTGTTCGACTTGGCCGCGACGTGATCCAGCGGCACCAGCGGGTTGGTCTCCGGGTAGTAGGCGGCGGCGTTGCCCGGCGGGGTGGGGTAGGGCACGACGACGAAGTCCTCGGCCCGGCGCTCCTGCACCTCGGCGCCGGCGCGGAACTCGGAGACCAGGTCGACATGCTGACCCTCGGTCAGGCCGAGGGCGGCGATGTCAGCGGGGTTGACGAAGACGACGCGGCGGCCACCGTGGATGCCGCGGTAACGGTCGTCGAGACCGTAGATCGTGGTGTTGTACTGGTCGTGGCTGCGCAGTGTCTGCAGCACCAGCCGTCCCGGTGGGACGGGAACCCAGTGCAGCGGGTAGTCGGCGAAGTTGGCTTTGCCTGTGACGGTGGGGAATTCGCGGGAGTCGCGCGGCGGGTGGGGCAGCTGGAATCCGTCCGGTTGACGGACCCGGCGGTTGTAGTCCTCGCAGCCCGGCACCACCGCGGCGATCTCGTCCCGGATACTGTCGTAGTCCCCGGCGAAGCGTTCCCACGGCACCGGGTGGCGCGGGCCGAGCAGGCGGCGCGCCAGGCCGCAGATGATCGCGACCTCGCTGCGCACCTCGGGTCCCGGGGGAGGCAGGCCGCCGCGCGACAGGTGGACCATCGACATCGAGTCCTCAACGGAGACCACCTGTTTGCGGCCGTCGACCAGGTCGCGGTCGGTGCGGCCGAGGGCGGGCAGGATCAGCGCGGTGCGCCCGCCGGCCAGGTGGCTGCGGTTGAGCTTGGTGGACACCTGCACCGTCAGCGCGCAGTTGCGCAACGCGGCCTCGGTGACCGCGGTGTCGGGGGTGGCGGAGGCGAAGTTGCCGCCCATCCCGATGAACACCGACGCCCCTCCGTCGCGCATCGCGCGGATCGCGTTCACGGTGTCGTAGCCGTGCCGGCGGGGAACGGTGATGCCGAACCGGGAATCCAGGGCGGCCAGGAAGGAATCCGGCGCTTTCTCCCAGATGCCCATCGTCCGGTCGCCCTGGACGTTGGAGTGCCCGCGCACCGGGCACACCCCCGCACCGGGTTTGCCGATCATCCCGCGCAGCAGCAGGACGTTGGTGATCTCGGCGATGGTCGCCACCGCATGGGTGTGCTGGGTCAGGCCCATCGCCCAGCACACGACGGTGCGCCGGGAGGCGGCCAGCATGCCGGCGAGCCGGCGTAGCTGAGCTTCGGGGATCCCGCTGGCGTCCGTCACGACGTCGAGGTCGACGGCGCGGGCCAGCGCGGCGTAGTCGTCGAAACCGTGGCAGTGCGCGTCGATGAACTCCCGGTCCACCACGGTTCCTGGGGCGGCGTCCTCGGCCTCCAGCAGCAGCCGGGCCAGCCCGCGGAACAGCGCCATGTCGCCGCCGAGGCGGATCTGGACGAACTCGTCGGCGATCGGCACGCCGCCACCCACCAGGCCGCGTGCCGTCTGCGGGTCCCTGAACCGGATCAGGCCGGCCTCGGGCAGCGGGTTGATCGCGATGATCTTGGCGCCGTTGGCTTTTGCCTCCGTGAGCACCGACAGCATGCGGGGATGGTTGGTGCCCGGGTTCTGACCGGCGATCAGGATCAGGTCGGCGTGCGCGATGTCGGTGACCGTCACCGATCCCTTGCCGATTCCGATCGACTCGGTCAGCGCGGTTCCGGAGGATTCGTGGCACATATTGGAGCAGTCGGGCAGATTGTTGGTGCCGAAGCTGCGGACCATCAACTGGTAGAGGAACGCCGCCTCGTTGCTGGTGCGTCCGGAGGTGTAGAACACCGCTTCGTCAGGGCTGGCCAGTGCGTGCAGATGCTCGGCGATGAGGTCATAGGCGGCGTCCCAGCCGATCGGGCGGTAGTGGGTGTCGCCCTCGTGCAGCACCATCGGGTGGGTCAGCCGGCCCTGCTGGGACAGCCAGAACTCCGGCCGCGCCGCCAGTTCGGCCACCGGGTGCCGGGCGAAGAACTCCGGGTCGGCCACCCGCCGGGTGGCCTCCTCGGCGACGGCTTTGGCGCCGTTCTCGCAGAACTCCGCCAGCTTGCGCCCACCGGGTCTCTCCGGCCAGGCGCAGCCCGGGCAGTAGAAGCCGTCGCGCTGGTTGACCCTGGCCAGGGTGGTGACGGTGCGCACAGCGCCCATCTGGGCGAGGCTGCGTCTCAGCGCGACCAGGACGGCGGGAACACCGGCCGCCGACGTCGTGGGCCCCTCGATGCGCATGCGTCCAATCTAGGCTCGCGACAAGCCGGTCAGGCCCGCGACAGGGCGAACAGCCGCAGTTCACGGGTGGTTCGGGTGCGATAGGCGCGGTACATCGGGTAGGCCAGGAACTTCTGCAGCGCGCGGTCGCGCTCGGCCCCCTCGAGCAGTTGGGCGGTCACCGGGATCTCAGTGCCGCCGATCGCCACCGTTGCGGCGGGCCGGGCCAGCAGGTTCGACGACCAGGCCGGGTGCTGGGTCTGGCCGAAGTTGCTGGCCAGCACCAACAGCCGGTCGCCGTCGCGCAGGTAGTTCAGCGCCGTCGAACGCGGCAGCCCGGACTTGCGGCCGGTGGTCGTCAGCAGCAGCGGAGGCAGCGCCGTCGGGCCGAACAATGCGTACTTTCCCCTGGTGGCGGCCAGCACGCGGCGGTCCAGTGGGACCAGCATCCGCAGGAATCGCGACCCGGCTCGCGTCGAGGCGAACCGGAACGCGGGGGCGAACAACGGAGACATCTTCTCCGAGCCCCAATGTGAATCGGGGAAGGGTGAATCGGGGAAGGGTGAATCGGGGAAGGGTGAATCGGGGAAGGGCGGATCAGGCATCGGACCATCGTCGCCCGAGCGCCCGCAGCGGGCCCCGATTTCTTAGGATTTGGTGACGCCTGTGAGCGGTCCGAGCGGGCTGCGATCGGCCGTCGTGGCAGTGACCTGTGGCTTTGACGGGTGTCCAGCGGCGCGTCGCGGGTGGGGGGTGCTGTGACTTACCTGAGAAAAATGCAATAATGGCGTCTCGAGAGCAGGAATTCGCCGTACACCAACCGAAAGGCGGCGGGGTGGGTCGAAGCGGCAACGGCGCTGCGCACGACAGGCAGAAGCTCGAGAAGGTCGTCATCAGGTTCGCCGGGGACTCCGGCGACGGCATGCAACTGACCGGTGACAGGTTCACCTCCGAGGCCGCGCTGTTCGGCAACGACCTTGCGACACAACCGAATTACCCCGCCGAGATCCGAGCTCCGCAGGGCACCCTGCCCGGCGTCTCGTCGTTCCAGATCCAGATCGCCGACTACGACATCCTCACCGCCGGCGACCGCCCCGACGTGCTGGTCGCCATGAATCCGGCCGCCCTGAAGGCCAATCTGGGCGATCTGCCGCGCGGCGGCACCCTGATCGTCAACTCCGACGAGTTCAGCAAGCGCAACCTGGCCAAGGTCGGCTACCTCGCCAATCCCCTCGAGTCCGGCGAGTTGTCCGACTATCAGGTTCACGCCGTCCCGATGACCACCCTGACGCTTGGGGCAGTGGAGGCGATCGGCGCGTCCAAGAAGGACGGCGAGCGCGCCAAGAACATGTTCGCCCTGGGCCTGCTGTGCTGGATGTACAGCCGCTCGATCGACGACAACGAGGTGTTCATCCGGGAGAAGTTCGCCCGCAAGCCCGAGATCGCCGAGGCCAATGTGCTCGCGCTGCGGGCCGGCTGGAACTACGGCGAGACCACCGAGGCCTTCGCCACCACCTTCGAGGTGGCCCCGGCCAAGCTCCCCGCGGGGGAGTACCGGCAGATTTCGGGAAACACCGCGCTGGCCTACGGGATCGTCGCCGCCGGGCAGCTGGCCGGCGTGCAGGTGCTACTCGGCAGTTACCCGATCACCCCGGCGTCGGACATCCTCCACGAGCTGTCCAAGCACAAGAACTTCAACGTGCTGACCTTCCAGGCCGAGGACGAGATCGCCGGGATCGGGGCTGCGCTGGGGGCCTCCTACGGCGGGGCGCTGGGCGTCACCAGCACCTCCGGGCCCGGCATGGCGCTGAAGTCGGAGTTCATCGGACTGGCCGTGATGACCGAACTGCCGCTGCTGATCATCGACGTCCAGCGCGGCGGTCCGTCGACCGGCCTGCCCACCAAGACCGAGCAGGCCGATCTGCTGCAGGCGATGTTCGGCCGCAACGGCGAGTCCCCGGTGGCGGTGCTGGCGCCGTGCTCGCCGTCGGACTGCTTCGACATCGCGGTGGAGGCCGCCCGGATCGCGCTGACCTACCGAACCCCGGTGATCGTGCTGTCCGATGGCGCGATCGCCAACGGCTCGGAGCCCTGGCGGATCCCCGACGTCTCGGCCTTCGAGCCGATCGACACCGGATTCGCCGCGGCGGGAACCGATTTCGCCCCCTACGCCCGCGACCCGCAGACCCTGGCCCGACAGCTTGCCGTGCCCGGAACGGCCGGATTGGAACATCGCATCGGCGGACTGGAGAAGGCGAACGGTTCCGGCGACATCTCCTACCATGGCGCCAACCACGACCAGATGGTCCGGCTGCGACAGGCCAAGATCGACGGGATCGCGGTGCCCGACCTGGCCGTCGACGACCCGAGCGGTGACGCCGAACTACTGATGCTGGGATGGGGAAGCGCGTTCGGCCCGATCGGCGAGGCCTGCCGTCGGGCGCGGCGGCGAGGGGTGAAAGTGGCCCAGGCCCAACTGCGTCATCTCAATCCGCTGCCGGCCAACCTCGGCGATGTGCTGCGGCACTACCCCAAAGTCGTGCTTCCCGAGATGAACCTGGGACAGCTGGCCTTGCTACTGCGGGGCAGGTATCTGGTGGACGTGCAGTCCGTCACCAAGGTGGCAGGGATGGCGTTCCGGGCCGACGAGGTGGAAGCGATCATCGACGCGGCCCTTGACGGGACGTTGGGCGAAATCGAAACGGACAAGGCGAAATTCGCCAGGCTCACGGCGGTAACCGTCGCCGAACAGGCCGGTGTCGGGGCGGGAGCAGGCGCATGACCATCGGAGCCGACCTGGGCTTGAGTCCGTCGAAGACGGCCGGGGTTCCCACCGCCGACGAACCGCAGAAGTCCAAGGACTTCACCAGCGATCAGGAGGTGAGGTGGTGTCCCGGCTGTGGCGACTACGTCATCCTGAACACCATCCGTAACTTCCTGCCGGAGTTGGGGTTACGGCGGGAGAACATCGCCTTCGTCAGCGGGATCGGCTGCTCCTCCCGATTCCCGTACTACCTGGAGACCTACGGTTTCCACTCCATCCACGGCCGCGCCCCGACCATCGCCACCGGTCTGGCACTGGCCCGCCCGGACCTCTCGGTGTGGGTGGTCACCGGCGACGGCGACGCGCTGTCCATCGGCGGCAACCACCTGGTCCATGCGCTGCGCCGCAATATGAACATCACCATCCTGCTGTTCAACAACCGCATCTACGGCCTCACCAAGGGCCAGTACTCACCGACCTCGGAGGTCGGCAAGATCACCAAGTCCACTCCGGTGGGCTCGCTGGATCAGCCGTTCAACCCGGTGTCGGTGGCGCTGGGCGCCGAGGCCACGTTCGTCGGCCGGGCGATGGACTCCGACCGCAAGGGTCTCTCGGAGGTGCTTCGTGCGGCCGCGGCCCACCGCGGCGCGGCACTGGTCGAGATCCTGCAGGACTGCCCGATCTTCAACGACGGCTCCTTCGACGTACTGCGCAAGGAGGGGGCCGAGGAGCGCGTGATCACCGTGCGCCACGGCGAGCCGATCACCTTCGGCGCCAACGGCGAGTACTGCGTGGTGCAGAGCGGCTTCGGGCTGGAAGTCGCCAAGACCGCCGAAGTCGCGGCCGAGCAGATCGTGGTGCACGACGCCCAGGCGGACAACCCCGCCTACGCCTTTGCCCTGTCGCGGCTCAGCGACCAGAATCTCGAACACACCGTGATGGGTGTCTTCCGCCAGGTGGCCCGGCCCGCCTACGACGACGCCGCCCGCGCCCAGATCACCGCAGCCCGGTCGTCGGCCCCGCACGACGCGGCGGCTCTGCAGGCCCTGCTGCGCGGCCGCGACACCTGGACGGTGGAGTAGCCGGTGCCGTCCGGCGAACCGCTGGCGGGGGTTGTGCTGGCCGGCGGGGAGTCGCGGCGAATGGGCCGGGACAAAGCCCTGATGCCGCATCCCGGCACCGGGATCGCCATGGTCGAGCACACTGTCGGCGTCCTGGCGCAGCGGTGCGAACCGGTGTTCGTGGTCGCCGCCCCCGGGCAGCAGCTGCCCGCGCTGAACGCCCGGATCCTGCACGACGAGGTGCGCGGCCAGGGCCCACTGCCGGCGACCGGCAGGGGCCTGCGGGCGGCCGCGGAGGCCGGTCGTGCGCGCGCCGTGGTGTGCGCGGTCGACATGCCGTACCTGTCCGCCGATCTCATCGACCGGTTGGCCGGGCACCGCGGCGCCGAGGTGGTGCTGCCCTCGGACGGCCGCGACCACTATCTGGCGGGGATCTACCGGACAGCGCTGGCCGATCGCATCGACGCCCTGGTCGGGGCGGGCCGGCGCAGCATGCGGGCGCTGACCGATGCGGTGGACTGCCTGAGGGTTGAGGTGCCGTCCGGGTGGGTATTGACCAATATCAACGAGCCCTCGGACCTGCGGTGATCGCCCCGATGGGAAACGGCCGTGACAGGTGTGACAGGGGTGGCTTGGTACGGAAACTTTTGTTGTTTATGTGACTAATGTGATTTAAGTGAATTACATTGCTGTGCGCCCGTTCACAAATAGAGTGTGATTCGCGTCACACCGACACCGCTTGCGCGACCAGCGGAAACGGTCATGACTCGC
>JAPOHV010000240.1 GCA_029979305.1 Mycobacteriaceae bacterium
AAACCGGGCAGCAGGAAGGGTACGCTGGTCGAGGTGGCCGCCGACGGGTCGCTGACGGTCCACGTCCGCGAACCCGCTGTCGAGGGCAGGGCGACCGAGGCCGTGCTGCGGGTGCTGGCCGACCATCTGGGCCTCGCGAAGAGCCGGATCACCCTGGTCGCCGGCGCGACCTCGCGAATCAAGAGATTCAGGGTCGATCACGACATGTGAGTCCGCCTCAGGCGACACCGAGGTAGGCCGCACGCACGCTGTCGTCGGCCAGCAGTTCGCCGGCCGGCCCCTCCCGGGTCACCGTGCCGGTCTCCAGGATGTAGGCCCGGTCCGAGCGGCTCAGCGCCTGCTGGGCGTTCTGCTCGACCAGCAGCACCGTGGTACCCAGCGCGTTGATCTCGGCGATGATCCCGAAGATCTGCGAGATCACCATCGGCGCCAGACCCATCGACGGCTCGTCGAGCAGCAGCACCCGCGGCCGCGCCATCAGGGCCCGGCCGATGGCCAGCATCTGCTGCTCTCCCCCGGACAGCGTGCCGCCCACCTGTTTGCGCCGCTCGGCCAGCCGCGGGAAGGTTTCGAACACCCAGTCCAGCCGCTCGTCATGGGCCTGCGTATTCTCGAATTTCCTTCCGTAGCAACCCATTTCAAGGTTCTCGGTAACCGTCATGCCGGGAAAGATACCCCGGCCCTCGGGCGCCTGCACCAGGCCGTCGATTGCACGCCGATGGGCTTTGACCCGGGTGATATCGCTGCCGTCGAACCAGATCGAACCGCGCGTCAGCGGCCGCAGGCCGGAGATCGCGCGCATCAGAGTCGTCTTACCCGCCCCGTTGGAGCCCAGCAGGGTCACCAGCTCGCCTTGGCGCACCTGCAGCGAAACACCGTGCAACGCTTCGATGCGGCCGTAGTGAACGACCGCGTCCCGCACCTCCAGCAGGACCTCAGAGTTGGTCATCGGGCACCCCCAGGTAGGCGGCGATCACGGCAGGGTCCTCGCGGATCTCGGCGGGCAGCCCGTCGGCGATCTTGCGGCCGAACTCCAGCACCACGATCCGGTCGGCGACCCCCATCACCACCCGCATGTCGTGCTCGATCAGCAGAACGGTGTAGCCGTCGTCGCGGATCGCGCGGATCAGGTCGACCAGCGCCGCCTTCTCGCTCGGGTTGAAGCCGGCGGCGGGCTCGTCGAGGCACAGCAGCTTGGGCTCGGTGGCCAGCGCCCGGGCGATCTCCAGGCGGCGCTGATCGCCGTAGGAGAGGTTCTTGGCCTTCTCCTCGCCGCGGTGGGCGATGCCGACGAAATGCAGCAGCGCGGTCGCCTTCTCGATGGCGGCATGTTCCTCGCGGCGGTGCCGCGGGCTGCGCACCAGCGCCCCGGGCACCGAGGTGAGGTGCCGGGCGTCGGTGCCGACGACGACGTTCTCCAGCGCGGTCATCTCCCCCCACAGCCGGATGTTCTGGAAGGTGCGCGCGATGCCCAGGCGGGTGATCTGGTGGCGCTTGAGCCGGCCCAGTCGCCGCCCGTCGAACTCCACGGTTCCGGCGGCGGGCCGGTACACCCCGGTGATTGCGTTGAAGCAGGTGGTCTTGCCGGCGCCGTTGGGCCCGATCAGGCCGAGGATCTCGCCGCGTTCGATGCCGAAGCTCACCGAGTCCAGCGCGGTCAGTCCGCCGAAGCGGACCGTGAGATCGGTTGCCCGCAAGAGGGTCTGGCCTTCGGCGGTGTTCACCTCGCGGTGCAGGACGGTCATGTCGTCGGTCATGGTGCCCCCGCCAGCAGTCGCCGCGCCGACTGGCCGTAGGCCAGTAACTGCTGGCGCACCGGGAACAGGCCCTGCGGCCGGAAGATCATCAGCACCACCAGTGCCAGACCGAAGAACAGGTACTTCAGGTCGCCGAGGTTGATGCCCATGACTTCCACGCCGAGCAGCCGGTTGGGCAGGTAGACGATGACGAACGCCCCGAAGATCACCCCGAGTTTGTTGCCCTGGCCGCCGAGCACCACCGCCGACAGGAACAGCATCGAATTGATGATGTTAAAGGTCGGCGGCGCGACGAACTGCACCTGGCCGGCGTACAGCGCCCCGGACAGTCCGCCGATGGCCGCACCGATCACGAACGCCCACAGTTTGAAACGGAAGGTGTTGACCCCCATGACCTCCGCGGCGTCCTCGTCCTCGCGGATGGCCACCCACGCCCGTCCCACCCGGCTGCGCTCGAGGTTGCCGACCAGCAGCAGGATCGCCACCATCAGAAT
>JAPOHV010000159.1 GCA_029979305.1 Mycobacteriaceae bacterium
GCCCCCGGGTCGGCCCGGCGCCCGCCAGGAGGTCATCGCGGGCCCGCCGCCCGGCGAGCCCCGTGCCGCCCGCCGGCGCGGCGCGGTGAGTGACCGGGACGTCCTCGGCGACTACGGCGCGTTCCTGCGCTCGCTGGTCGATGTCTCCGGGTTGCGGCCGATGCGGGTGGCCGTCGACGCCGGTAACGGCATGGCCGGTCATACCGCGCCCGCGGTACTCGGCACCATCCCGGGCCTGACCCTTGAGCCGTTGTACTTCGCCTCCGGGTTGCTGAACTGCCCCGGCGCCATGTTCACCGCAAGCCACAATCCGGCCGCCTACAACGGCATCAAACTCTGCCGGGCCGGGGCGAAGCCGGTCGGCGAGGACACCGGTCTGTCCGTCGTCCGCCAGGAGGTCATCGACGGGCCGCCGCCCGGTGAGACCCGTGCCGCCCGCCGGCGCGGCGCGGTGAGTGACCGGGACGTCCTGGGCGACTACGGCGCGTTCCTGCGCTCGCTGGTCGATGTCTCCGGGTTGCGGCCGATGCGGGTGGCCGTCGACGCCGGCAACGGCATGGCCGGTCATACCGCGCCCGCGGTACTCGGCACCATCCCGGGCCTGACCCTTGAGCCGTTGTACTTCGAACTCGACGGATCGTTCCCCAACCACGAGGCCAACCCGCTGGAGCCGGCCAACCTGGTCGATCTGCAGGACTTCGTGCTCCGCACCGGCGCCGACATCGGCCTGGCCTTCGACGGCGACGCCGATCGCTGCTTCGTGGTCGACGAACTCGGCCGCCCGGTCTCGCCATCGGCGATCACCGCGCTGGTGGCCGACCGCGAGCTGGCACGCGAGCCGGGCGCGCGCGTGATCCACAACCTCATCACTTCCCGGGCGGTGCCGGAGGTGATCGCGGAGTCCGGCGGAACGCCGGTGCGCTCCCGGGTCGGGCATTCCTATATCAAAGCGCTGATGGCCGAGAGCGGCGCGATCTTCGGCGGTGAGCATTCCGCGCACTACTACTTCCGTGACTTCTGGGGGGCCGACTCCGGCATGCTCGCGGCCCTGCACGTGCTGGCCGCTCTCGGTGGGCAACCCCGGCCGCTGTCGGAACTGATGGCTTCCTACCAGCGTTACGCCGATTCGGGCGAGCTCAACTTCCGCGTCGACGATGCCGCTTCCTGCGTCGACAGCGTTCTGGAATCCTTTGCAGCCCAGACGGTTTCGATCGACCGGTTGGACGGAGTGACCGTTGATCTGGGCGATGGGGCCTGGTTCAACCTGCGCACCTCCAACACCGAGCCGCTGCTGCGGCTCAACGTGGAGGCCCGCACCCCCGACGAGGTCGACGCGATCGTCGCCCGCGCGGCCGACCGTATCGCGGCCCGCGCCGGAGCAGGCGGATGAGCGCCGCCCGCACCGTCGTCGACCTCGACGACACCGACGGCTTGCTGGAAGCCGATCGTGACGGACTGCTGCGCGCCGCGGCAATGGCGGGCGCCCAGGTGCGGGCGACGGCGGCCGCCGTCGAGGAGGGTGTGCTCGAACCGATCGCCGGTCCGCGGCCGCGCACGGTGGTCTGGCTGGCCGGCCGTGGACCGGCAGAGGTGGCCGGCGCGATGCTCGCCGCGGTGCTGGCCCAGGCGGCCGGCGAACCCCTGGTCCTGGCGGCGGACTCACTGCCCTGGCTCGGGCCGCTGGACGTCCTGATCGTTGCCGGTGACGACCCGGGCGACCCGGCGCTGGTGTCGGCAGCGGCCACCGCGGTGCGGCGCGGCGCCCGGGTGGTGGTGGCGGCGCCGTTCGAGGGTCCGCTGCGGGATGCCACCGCGGGCCGCGCGGTGGTGCTGGCGCCGCGGCTGCGGGTGCCCGAGGAGTTCGGGCTGAGCCGCTACCTGGCGGCCGGACTGGCCACCCTGGCGGCGGTCGACCCGGGGGCCTTCGCGCCCGATCTCGCCGCGCTCGCCGACGAACTCGACGCCGAGGCGCTGCGCAACAGTGTGGGCCGGGAGGTCTTCACCAACCCGGCCAAGTTGCTCGCCGAGCGGATGTCCGGCCGTCCGGTGGTGCTGGCCGGTGACTGCCCGGCGACGTGCGCGCTGGCCCGGCACGCCGGTGCGGTGCTGCTGCGGGTCGCCGGACGTCCCGTCGCGGCCACCGGGCTGGCCGATGCGGTCGCCGCGTTGCGCCGCGGCGACGCCGCCGGGCCGGCAGACCCGGTCGACGCGCTGTTCCATGACGAGCAGATCGACGGCCCGCTGCCCACCCGGCCGCGGGTGCTGGCGCTGGCTCTCGACGCCGAACGGCAGGTGGTGGCGGCGCGCACCGCCGGCACCGACGTCGACCTGGTGGGGGTGGAGGACGTCGGGGAGGCGGGGTCGGTCCCGGCGGGTAATGCCGGGGCCGAACAGCAGTTGGCCACTCTGGCCGTCCGGCTGGAGATGGCCGCGGTGTACCTGAGCCTGACGGGGGGATAGCAGCAGTGCAGCTGATACGCGGAGCCGTCCGCACCTATGCCTGGGGATCGCGCACTGCGATCGCCGAGTTCACCGGTCGCCCGGCGCCCACCGCCCACCCGGAAGCCGAACTGTGGCTGGGGGCCCACCCCGGCGGTCCGGCCCTGCTCGTGGGACCGGGCGGCGAGACGTCGCTGATCGATGCCATCGCCGCCGACCCCGACGGCGAACTCGGCCCCGCGGTGCGGCGGCGCTTCGGTGACGTGCTGCCGTTCCTGGTCAAGGTCCTCGCCGCCGACGAACCGCTCTCGCTACAGGCCCATCCGAGTCCGGAGCAGGCGCAGGACGGCTACGCGCGGGAGGACCGGGCCGGCGTGCCGGTCAACTCACCGGTGCGCAACTACCGCGACCGCAACCCCAAGCCCGAACTACTCGTCGCGCTGTCGGATTTCGAGGCGCTGGCCGGTTTCCGTCCCGCCGCCCTCACCGCCGAATTCATGCGCGCACTGGCGGTGCCCGACCTCGACCCCTACCTCGCCCTGCTCGCCGACCAGTCCGACGCCGCCGGTCTGCGGGCGCTGTTCACCACCTGGATCACCGCGCCCCAGCCGGACGTCGACTCACTGATCGCCGCCGTTCTCGACGGTGCGGTGCGCTACATCCGTTCGGGGGCAACGGAATACGCCGGCGAAGCCAAGACGATTCTGGAACTCGGTGAGCGTTACCCCGGTGACGCCGGCGTGCTTGCCGCGCTGCTGCTGAACCGGATCGAACTGCGGCCCGGCGAGGGTATCTTCCTGCCCGCCGGCAACCTGCACAGCTACCTCAACGGGGTGGCGATGGAGGTGATGGCGAACTCCGACAACGTCCTTCGCGGCGGACTGACGCCCAAGCACGTCGACGTGCCCGAGCTGTTGCGGGTGCTGGACTTCACCCCGGTGCCCGACGCCCGGGTGGGCACCCGGCGAGACGGCATCGAACTGATCTACAACACCCCGGCGGCGGAGTTCGCGGCATCCGAGCTGACCCTCGACGGCGAGCATCTCGGACACCAGCTCGACGCCCCGTCACGCCACGACGGCCCGCAGATCCTGGTCTGCACCGAGGGCTCGGTAACCGTCCGTTCGGCGTCGGATGCCGAGGTGCGCATCGACCGCGGCGCGGCGGCCTGGGTGGCGGCCGAGGACGCCCCGATCCGTATCGAGGCATCGGCCCCCAGCCGGTTGTTCCGCGCTACCGTTGGCCTCTGACCCCCAAGGAGGGAACGGATGTCGGCATCCGGAAGCACCCGGGCGATCGTGGCGGCGCTGGCCGCCAATGCCGGGATCGCGGTGGCCAAGTTCGTCGGCTTCCTGATCACCCGCAGTTCGTCGATGCTGGCCGAGGCGGTGCACTCGGTGGCCGACACCTCCAACCAGGCGCTGCTGCTGCTGGGCCAGCGCAAGGCCCGGCGCGACGCCACCGAACTGCACCAGTTCGGCTACGGCCGCTCCCGGTTCTTCTACTCGTTCGTCGTCTCGCTGGTGCTGTTCTCACTGGGGGCGGTCTTCGCGCTCTACGAGGGCTATCACAAGGTGGTGCACCCCGAACCGCTGACCTCGGCGGTGGTCGCCGTGGTGATCCTGGTGGTGGCCATCGGGCTGGAGAGCTACAGCTTCCGCACCGCCATGGTGGAGTCCAGGCCGCTCAAGGGCGACGGCACCTGGTGGCAGTTCATCCGGCAGTCCCGCAACCCCGAACTCCCGGTGGTGCTGCTCGAGGACACCGGGGCGCTGCTCGGTCTGCTCTTCGCGCTGTTCGGTGTCGGGCTGACGATCCTGACCGGCAACCCGGTCTGGGACGGCGTCGGCACCCTGCTCATCGGCGCACTGCTCGGGGTCATCGCGGTGATCCTCATGGTGGAGATGCACAGCCTGCTCATCGGGGAGAGTGCCACCGCCGCCGAGCTTGACGCTATCCATGGCGCGCTGCGGCAGACCGAATACGTCGAGCGGGTCATTCACCTGCGCACCCAGTACCTCGGGCCCGAGGAGATGCTCGTCGGCGCCAAGATCGCGCTGGCCCCCGCCACCGACCTCGCCACCGTGGCGGCGGCCATCGACCGGGCCGAGGCCGCGGTGCGCGCCGCGGTGCCCACCGCCCGGGTGATCTACCTCGAACCCGACCTCGACAGGTCCATCGCCCGGTAGCCTCTGCGCGCATGGCGCCACGCACCAAGTCGGTGGAGCAGTCCATCCGCGACACCGACGAGCCGTCCACCCGGCTGCGCAAACAACTCACCTGGTGGGACCTGACCGTGTTCGGCGTGTCGGTGGTCGTCGGCGCCGGCATCTTCACCGTCACCGCCACCACCTTCGGCAACATCACCGGGCCGGCGCTGTCGGTGTCGTTCGTCATCGCGGCGATCACCTGCGCGCTGGCCGCGCTGTGCTACGCCGAGTTCGCCTCCACGCTGCCGGTGGCAGGCAGCGCCTACACGTTCTCCTACGCCACCTTCGGTGAGTTCGTCGCCTGGATCATCGGCTGGGACCTCATCCTCGAGTTCGCGGTCGGGGCGGCGGTGGTCGCCAAAGGCTGGTCGAGCTACCTGGGCACGGTGTTCGGCTTCGCCGGCGGCACCGTGCGCCTCGGCGGGATCGAATTCGATTGGGGCGCATTGCTGATCGTCGTCGTCGTCGCCAGCCTGCTCGCGGTCGGCACCAAGGTCTCCTCACACTTCTCCGCGGTGATCACCGCCGTCAAGGTCGCCGTCGTGCTGCTGGTCATCGTCGTCGGCTCCTTCTACATCAAGCCGCAGAACTTCACCCCGTTCATCCCGCCCACCGAGACCGGACCGGGGGCGGCCGGCACCGGCGTCGACCAGTCGCTGTTCTCGCTTCTCAACGGCGGTTCCGGCAGCCACTACGGCTGGTACGGCGTGCTGGCCGGCGCATCCATCGTGTTCTTCGCGTTCATCGGATTCGACGTGGTCGCCACCACCGCCGAGGAGACCAGGGACCCGCAGCGCGACGTGCCCCGGGGCATCCTCGCCTCGCTGGGCATCGTGACCGTGCTCTACGTGGCGGTCTCGATCGTGCTGTCCGGGATGGTCAGCTACACCGAGTTGCGCGATAGGAGCGACGGCCACGCCAACCTGGCGACCGCGTTCTCCCTCAATGGAGTCGACTGGGCCGCCAGGATCATCTCCGTCGGGGCGCTTGCCGGCCTGACCACCGTGGTGATGGTGCTCGTCCTCGGGCTCTCGCGGGTGATGTTCGCGATGGCCCGCGACGGGTTGCTGCCCCGCGGGCTGGCGATGACCAACGAGCGCGACGCACCGGTGCGCGTCACCGTCGTGGTGGCGGTGCTGATCGCGACGGCCGCCACCGTGTTCCCGATGTCCAAGCTCGAGGAGATGGTCAACGTCGGCACGCTGTTCGCGTTCATCCTGGTCTCGGCCGGGGTGATCGTTCTGCGGCGCACCCGGCCGGACCTCACCCGCGGATTCCGTGCGCCGTTCGTCCCGGCGCTGCCGATCGCCTCGATCGTGGCGTGCGTCTGGCTGATGCTGAACCTCACGGCGCTGACCTGGATCCGGTTCGTCGTCTGGATGGCGATCGGTGTCGCGTTCTACGCGCTCTACGGGTACCGGCGATCGGTACTGGGCTCCAGACTGGCCGCCGGAGCCGCCGGTCAACCCTCCAGATAATCTCTTCGCCATGACGCTCACCGCCGACTCCCGCAACGGGATCGACTTCAAGGTCGCCGATCTGTCCCTGGCCGAGTTCGGCCGTAAGGAGATCCGGCTGGCCGAATACGAGATGCCCGGCCTGATGGCACTGCGCCGCGAGTACGCCGAGGTGCTGCCCCTCAAGGGGGCACGCATCTCCGGTTCGCTGCACATGACGGTGCAGACCGCGGTGCTCATCGAGACCCTGGTGGCGCTGGGGGCCGAGGTCCGCTGGGCGAGTTGCAACATCTTCTCCACCCAGGACCACGCGGCGGCGGCGTGTGTCGTCGGCCCCAACGGCAC
>JAPOHV010000108.1 GCA_029979305.1 Mycobacteriaceae bacterium
CCTGGTCGGCGAACTCGATGTGTAAGGAGAGCCGTGTGGCCGGTTTGCGAGCGATCGCCGTGCTGCTGGTCGCGGCGGTTCTCACCGCCGGATGCAGCAGGGCGGTCGAGGGGACGCCGACGGCGACGCCGGGTCAGGCCGGTATCACCGAGGCCGCGGCACTGCTGGACACCACGTGCGGGGACTATCTGACGATGCCGAAGCCCGACCAGCTCAAGGTGATGACCGCCATCGGCGAGGCGGGCAACCGGCTTGTCGCGATCGCACCGCAGGCCTGGGTGGATCTGGCGGCCGGGCTGTGCACGTTCGTCGACCCCGGTGTCGGGGTGAAGGACGTCGTCCGGGGAGCCGCGAGGTAGCGCGATGGGCAGCGTCGAGGTCCCGATGTTCCCGCTGCAGTCGGCATTGCTGCCGGGCGAGACGCTGCCGTTGCGGATCTTCGAGCCGCGCTACACCCGCCTCGTGCGGGACTGCCTGGCCGCCACCGATCCGGTGTTCGGTGTGGTCCTGATCAGCCGGGGAATGGAAGTCGGCGGCGGGGACATCCGCAGCGATGTCGGTGCGCTGGCGCGGATCGTCGAGCATGTCGATCTCGGGATGGGGCAGTACCAGCTGATCGCGGTGGTGGGGGAGCGCGTCAAGGTGCTGCAGTGGCTTCCTGACGACCCCTACCCGCGTGCCGTCGTCGAGTCCTGGCCGGATGAACCCGGGTCGCCGGTCGGAGCCGACCAGATCGGCGAGGTGATCGACCGCATCCTCGCGCTCTACCGCCGAGTGGCCGACGCGCGCGGTCTGGCGCTGTCGTCCGGGGCGCTGGCCGTCGACTCCGACACTGCCGACGACCCGTCGCGGCACCTCTACGCGCTGGCGGCCCGAGTGCCGATGGGCGCTGCCGACCGGTACGCCGTGCTGGCCGCGCCGAGCCTGGCGGAGCGGGTCGGCGCGGTGACCGACGCGGTCGAAACCGTCAGCGCCATGGTCGAATTCCAGCTCTCCGACGAGTGACTATGCCGACCCCCGGACCGCCTCGACGAAGACACTGCCGGGGACGGCGTCCTCGGGTCCGCCCGGTCCGGGCCGGTGGTAGCGGTCCATCACCTCGCGTGAGCCGAACACGCTGACCTCCCAGCCGTGCTGTTGCAGCCACGCGGCAACATCGGTGCGCGGTTCGAGGTACCACAGCGCCTCGGTGTCGGGCACCGGGATGCCCTGCGCTGCGGCGGCTTCGCGCACCGGCCGCAGTGCTTCCTCCCGACGGGCCAGCAGGTCGGGGCTGAAGAAGTCGGAGCCGAACGCCTCGACGGCTATCCGGCTGGCGTCGGTGCTGAGGTCGTCGATCCGCGCGAAGAGCAGGTCCTGATCGGCGGACGACAGGTAGGGCAGCAACCCTTCCGCCAGCCATGCGGTGGGTACTGTGGGATCGAAACCGCTGGCGCGCAGCGCATCCGGCCAGTCCCGGCGCAGGTCCGCTGGAACCGGCAGATAGCGGGCGGCCGGCCGGGCGTGGTGGCGGGCCAGCACCTCGGCCTTGAAGTCCAGCACCCCGGGCAGGTCGATCTCGTAGACGGTGGTGGCGCTGATCCATGGCAGCCGCCAGGCCCTGGTGTCCAGGCCGGCGGCCAGGATCACCACCTGATCGAGGCCGTTGGCGCCCGCGGTGGTGAAGAAGTCGTCGAAGTGACGGGTGCGGGCCGCGATGTATGCGGCCAGGGTCTCCATTCGGGCCCGCACTCCTGGATCTGAGCTAACTTCCGCGAGTGTCTCGGCGGCGAACGGCGGGCGCCACCCGGCCGCGACGGCCGCCTCGACGAAGAACTCCGCGTAGGGATCGGTGAAAAGCGGTGCAGGGTTGCGGGACTCGGCGGCCCGGGCCCGGGCCACGCTCAGCGCCGTCGCCCCGACGCTGTCGGTGATGTCCCAGCTGTCGCCGTCGGTCCGGCCCATCAGCGTTCGGCGGCGAATGCCCGCAGCGAGGCCACCTGTTCGGGATCCAGCGACGGACGCACGTTCTCGCGTGCGCTGCCCAGGTCGGCGGCCGTGACGTCGGCGGCGTCGATCGAGCGGCGCATCGCGGTCAGGGCGGCCTCGCGGAGCAGCGCGACGCAGTCGGCGGCGCTGTAGCCCTCGAGCTGGGCGGCAAGGTCTTTGAGGTCGACCTCTTTGCTCAGCGGCACGGACTTAGCCGCTGTCTTGAGGATCTGGTAACGGGCGTCGGCATCCGGCGGCTCGACGAACACCAGGCGCTCCAGGCGCCCCGGACGCAGCAGCGCCGGGTCGATGAGCTCGGGGCGGTTGGTGGCGCCCAGCACGACCACGTCACGGAGCGGGTCGATGCCGTCGAGTTCGGTCAGCAGTGCGGCCACCACACGGTCGGTGACCCCTGAGTCGATGCTCTGGCCTCGTCGCGGCGCCAGCGCGTCGACCTCGTCGAGGAAAACCAGCGACGGTGCGGAATCCCTTGCCCGGCGGAACAACTCGCGAACGGCTTTCTCCGAGGATCCCACCCATTTGTCCATCAGCTCGGCGCCCTTGACCGCATGCACGCTCAGCCGGCCGGAACTGGCCAGTGCCCGCACCACGAAGGTCTTACCGCAGCCGGGCGGACCGTAGAGCAGCACGCCGCGCGGCGGGTCGACGCCGAGCCGGGCGAAGGTGTCGGGGTGCTGCAGCGGCCACAGCACCGCCTCGGTGAGGGCCTGTTTCGTCTCGACCATGTCACCGACGTCATCGAGGGTGACCGACCCGACGGCCACCTCCTCGGTGTTGGACCGCGACAGCGGCCGGATGACGCTCAGCGCGCCGGTGAGATCCTCCTGCGTCAGCACCGGAGACTTGCCGTCCTCGCTCGCTCGGGCGGCCGCGCGCAGCGCCGCCTCGCGAACCAGGGCGGCCAGGTCTGCGCGGACGAATCCCGGTGTGCGCTCGGCAATTTCCTCCAGTTTGAGATCCTCCGCCGGCACGTCGCGCAGCAGCACCTCCAGCAGCGCCTTGCGGGTCGCGCCGTCGGGCAGGCTCAGCCCGAGTTCACGGTCGCACAGGTCCGGGGCGCGCAGCCGGGCGTCGAGTGAGTCGGGCTGCTGGGAGGTGACCACCAGGGCCACACCGGGAGCGGCCACAGCCTTGCGCAGTTCGCCGAGGATCATCGTGGCCACCGACTCGGGTGGATCGGGCAACAGCGCGTCGATGTCGGTGACCAGCAGCACGCCGCCGCCGTTCATGACGTCGGCGACCGCCCGGGCGACGGCCTGGTGGCGGTCGGGAGCGGCCAGCGCGCCGGTGTCCGGGCCGTCCAGGCGCACCAGCCGGCGTCCCGCACACACCGCGCGGACCAGACGGGCCTTGCCGACCCCGGCCGGGCCGGTGATCAGGACACCCAGATTCGGTTTGGCGCCGAGCTTCTCCAGCAGCGCCGGCTCGTCGAGGGCCAGCTTGAGCCACTCGGCCAGTCTGCCTGCCTGGGTGTGCTGACCCTTGAGATCGTCGACGCTGATCGCCGGTTCCTGCGGCCACTCGGTGGGCTGGCTCACCGATGCGGTCGATCCGGTGGCGGCGGCGCCGCCCTCGCCCCAGGTGACCGACGAATTGGGTTGCACCGAAACGGGTCCGGCCGGGTCGGTGCCGGTGACGGTGAGCAACTCGGAGGTCCAGGTGATGCCCACCGAGGTGGCCAGCGCGGCACTGGCCTGTGATGTCGAGGTGCCCGGCCCGAGGTCGCGGGGCAGCAGCGATACGGTGTCGCCGACCGTGAGCACCTTGCCCAGCAGCGCCTGTCGCAGGGTGGCGGAGTTCACCGACCGGGTGGCCAGCGCCGAACCGCTCAGTGTCACCGAACGCGCGCCGTAGACGGTGACCGGCGACACCACCACCGTCGCATCCTCGCGCAGTCCGGCGTTGGACAGCGTCACGTCGTCGAGCAGTGCGGTGCCGGTAGGCGTTCCGCTCGGGGCGACGCCGACGACGGCGGCCGTGGTGCGTGAACCCACGAGCGACACCGCGTCCCACTCCCGGATGCCCAGCGCGGCGATGGCCTCCGGATGCAACCGCACCACGCCCCGGCGGGTGTCCAGCGCGGCGGTGTTCAGTCGCGCGGTCAGCGTGAGGCTGGTGGCCGGGCCCTTGGGTTCGGAGAACGCTTGCGTCACGAATCAGGCTCCTGGCTTGCGCAGGCCCAGCCGGGCCGTCGACCTGCGGTGAGGATGTTGGGCGCGGTGGGCGGCCCGCCGGGCGGCACGGCGCTGCCGGGAGGTGTCGTTCCAGGTCTCCGGATGCGCGGCGGCCCAGCGCTGGCTGCGTGCGGCGAACGGCATGTGCAGCACGTAGGCCGCGATGATCAACAGGATGAGCAGGTAGGGGAAGACGAACGCGGCGGCCGCCACGATGGCGACGCCGGCCAGCACCGGGGCGACCAGATTCGGCGAAACCTTGAAGGTGTGGATCTTGCGCATCGGGATGCGGCTGACCACCAGCAGCGAGACGCCGACCATCCAGAGGATCACGACGGTCTCGGCAGCCTCCGTCGACCACCACGGGCCGGGCCACTGCATCTTGGCGGCCAGTGGCCCGATCGCGCCGATGGCGCCGGCCGGGGCGGGCATTCCGACGAAGTAGTCCTTGGTGTAGTTCGGCAGGTCCGAGCCCAGCAGTGCATTGAAGCGGGCCAGGCGAAGGACGATACAGACCGCGTAGAGCAGCACCACGATCCAGCCGACCCGGTTGTGGGACAGCAGGGTGGCATAGACGATGAATGCCGGCGCCACACCGAAATTCACCGCGTCGGCGAGCGAGTCGATCTCCTCGCCCATCCGCGAGGTGGCGTTGAGAACCCGGGCGACCCGCCCATCGAGCGCGTCGAGGATCGCGGCGGCGGCCAGCAGTGCCATGGCCTCCGTCGGCCGGTTCTCCAGCGCGAACTTCACCGAGGTCATACCCAGGCAGATGGCCAGCACCGTCATCGCGCTGGGCAGGATCCGACGGTTCAGCGGGTTGACCCGGGGCCGGGGCTTGATCACGGCAGCCGGGCCAGGACGGTCTCGCCGGCCAGCGTGTGCTGACCGGGTTCGATGAGCACCTCCGAACCGGGCGGCAGGTAGGTGTCCAACCGTGAGCCGAACCGGATCAGCCCGTAGGTGTCACCGATGTTCACCGGGTCGCCGGCGCGCAGATCGCAGACGATGCGGCGCGCGAGTAACCCGGCGATCTGGACGACCGCCACTTCATGTCCTTCCGGAGTGCGGATCAGAACGCTGTTGCGCTCATTGTCCTCACTGGCGGCGGTCAGTTCCGCGGAATGAAAGCTGCCCGGCCGGTACTCGACGGCCAGGACGTCGCCGCCGACCGGGATTCGCTGCACATGGGCGTCGAGCAGGGACAGAAAGATGCTGATCCGTGAGACGGGTTCGGATCCGCGGCCCAGTTCGGCGGGAAGGGCGGCCGTCTCGATCAGGCAGACCTCGCCGTCGGCGGGGGCCACGACCAGTCCGGGCCGGCTGGGTGGGGTGCGGGGCGGGTGGCGGAAGAAGCCGGCGTTGGCGCCGGCCGCCGCCAGGCCCACCCGTCGCACCCAGGGGTGGTTGCGTCCCAGCGCCGCGACCGCGACCGACGCCGCGATGAACGGGTATCCGGCCGGGTGGACGGGGGGGATGGAGGACCGGATCAGCGCGGCCACCCGTTGCGGGCCGGACTGCACGGTGTCGTCGGGGCGTCTGGCCATCGGCGTGAGTCTAGTGCTCGGCGTTCGGGGAAAGATCCCAAATACCGACCTGCTCACCCGCCGGCACCTCGGTGACGTCCGCGGCGATGTCGAGCAGACAGTTCGCCGAGGCCAGCCAGCGCAGGTGGTGCGAGGCCGGCGGCCCGTAGCCGGTCACCGTCCCGGCGTCGCGGTCATAGACGCCGCGGCGGAACTGCCGTTTGCCCGGCGGCGAGGTGAGCGCCTCGGCCAGCACGGCGGTGCGCCGGGGCCGGCCCGGGTCCGGCAGGCCCATCGCGGCCCGCAGCGGCGGACGCAGGAACACCTCGAAGGACACCAGCGCACTGACCGGGTTGCCCGGCAGGGTGATGACGGCGCGGCCGTCGTCGAGAGTCCCGGCGCCCTGCGGCATCCCCGGCTGCATGGCCACCTTGACGAACTCCACCGTTCCGGCCGGACCGAAGGCGTCCTTGACCACCTCGTAGGCGCCGGCGCTGACCCCGCCGGAGGTGATCACCACATCGCAACGGCCGGTGTAGTCGTCGAGCAGGGCACGGAACTCGGCGGGGTCGTCGCCGCAGGTGACCGTGCCGGCCAGTCCGGCACCGGCGTCGCGCACCGCGGCGGCCAGCATGACCGCGTTGGACTCGTAGATCTGGCCCGGCCGCAGCGCGGTCCCGGCGGCCACCAGTTCCGATCCGGTCGACACCACCAGTACCCGCTGCCGCGGCACAACGGTCAACTCGGCCAGCCCGAGCGCGGCCGCCAGGCCTAGTGCCGCAGGGGTCAGGACGGCTCCGGCGCGCAGCACCGCCGTGCCTGCGGTGACATCCTCGCCGGCTCGGCGCACGTGCTGTCCGGGCCGTGGGGCCGCGCTGATGGCGACGACATCGGTTCCGGCGTCAGTCATCTCCACCGGAACCACCGCCGTCGCGCCGTCGGGCAGCGGAGCCCCGGTCATGATCCGGTGCGCCGTGCCCGGCGCGAGGGTCAGCCGGTCGGTGCGTCCGGCCGGAATGTCCTCGGCGACAGGCAGTTTGACCGGGTGTCCCGGAGCGGCGCCGGCAACGTCGTCGCCACGTACCGCGTAGCCGTCCATGGCGGAGTTGTCGAAGACCGGTAGCGACAACGGGGCGACGACGTCGGCGGCCAGCACCAGGCCCAGCGCCTCGGCCAGTGGCGCGGGTGCGGCCGGGCGGGCCGTGATCAGCGCGGCGACGACGCGCTGATGTTCCTCGACGCTGCGCATCACACCGGGAAGGTGACGCCGGTCAACTCCTCGGAGACCTTCCACAGCCGCTCCTGAACCGCCACGTCGCGGGACTGGGCACTTGAGGTCGCCAGCACCGGGTAGCCGCGCAGTTCACGGAAGCCGTCGGGACCGTAGTACTGACCGCCCTGCACCGCCGGGTCGGTCGCGGCGCGCAGCGTCGGGAGTGCGCCCATCTCGGCGGTGTTGAGCAGCCTGCCCGACAGCCAGTTGACGCCGGGGAGATTGGCGCCGGGAAGATGCCGGGTCAGCTCGGTGGCTGCCACGCCCGGATGTGCGGCAACTGCAATGGTTTTCGCTTTCGCCGCTGCCAGCCGGCGCTGCAGATCGTAGGCGAACATCAGGTTGGCGAGCTTGGACTGGCCGTAGGACGCCACCCTGTCGTAACGCCGCTTCTCCCACTGCAGGTCGTCGAAGTCGATCCTGGCCCTGATGTTGTGGGCGATGCTGGCCACCACGACGACTCGCGATCCGGCCACGCCGAGAAGGTTTTTCAGCAGCAGGCCGGTCAGCGCGAAGTGGCCCAGATGATTTGTGCCGAACTGCAACTCGAAGCCGTCGGAGGTCGTGGACTTCGGCGGGTACATCACCCCGGCGTTGTTGATCAGCAGATCGATGCGGGGATGAGCGGCGGCCAGCTCGGCACCGGCCTGTTTCACCGACGCCAGCGAGCCCAGGTCGAGTCTGTGCACGCTGACTTGCGCCCCGGGTGAGAGTGCTCGGATTCGCGCCGCCGCCGTCTCACCCTTGGCGGTGTCGCGCACCGCCATAACCACCTGCGCCCCCCGGCCGGCAAGCACCCGTGCGGTGTCATAGCCCAGCCCGGTGTTGGAGCCGGTGACGATCGCCAGGCGGCCGGTCTGGTCGGGAACATCCTTCTCAGTCCATCGCATGCCTAGAACATACGGTGCGGTTAGGGCGCTCCACCATGGATGTTCAGCGCCCGGACGGCCTCGATGCGGGACTGCAGCTGATCGCCGTTGGCCGCGGCCACCGGCGGACCGCCACAGATCCGGCGCAGCTCGTTGTGGATCCAGCCGTGCGTGCGGCCGGTGCGGTGATGCGTCGCGGCCACCAGCGCGTTGAGTTCGCGGCGCAGTTCCCGCAGCCGGCCGTGCGCGGTCCTGGGCGCGGTGTCGACCCCCGCGGCGGTGCGGGTGGCCAGCTGTTCCTCCTGGCGGCGGCGCAGCAGGTCGCGCATCTGGTCGGCGTCGAGCAGGCCCGGGATCCCCAGGTAGTCGGCCTCCTCGTCGCTGCCGGCCGGGGTGGCGGTGCCGAACGAGGCGCCGTCGAAGATCACCTGGTCCAGTTCGGCGTCGGCGCCCAGCGACTCGAAGCCGTTCTCCGGCTCGCCGGGCTCGGTGCGGCGGCGCTCCTCGGGCATCTCGTCGCCGAAGCTCTCCCGGTGCGGCCTGCCCAGGACGTGGTCGCGCTGGGCCTCCAGTTCGCTGGCGAGTTGCAGCAGATTCGGAACAGAGGGCAGGAAGATGCTGGCCGTCTCGCCGGACCGGCGGGAACGGACGTACCGGCCGATGGCCTGGGCGAAGAACAGCGGGGTCGAGGCGCTGGTGGCGTAAACACCGACAGCCAGCCGGGGCACGTCCACCCCCTCCGACACCATCCGGACCGCGACCAGCCACCGGCTCGTGCCGGCGGCGAACTGGCTGATGCGGTCCGACGATCCGGGATCGTCGGAGAGGACGACGGTGGGGGCTTCGCCGGTCAGGGCGGTCAGCAGCTTCGCGTAGGCGCGGGCGGCGGTCTGGTCGGAGGCGATGATCATGCCGCCGGCGTCGGGCATACCGTCCTCACGCTTCTGGGTCAACCGTTTGTCGGCGGCGCCGA
This sequence comes from Mycobacteriaceae bacterium, assembly GCA_029979305.1. GTDB lineage: Bacteria > Actinomycetota > Actinomycetes > Mycobacteriales > Mycobacteriaceae > Mycobacterium. The sequence continues at coordinate 8,805 of JAPOHV010000108.1, forward strand.
TGACGGCGGGCATCCACTGTCCGTCGGGATCCAGCGCGGTGCGCCAGGCCCGCGCTGTCTGCTCGGCGGTCAGCGGTTCGCCGAGACGGGCGGCGTGCTCCTCGCCGGCGCTGGTGCGCCAGCGGGCCTCCCCGGAGTAGGCCAGGAACACCACCGGGCGGACCACCCCGTCGGCCAGCGCGTCCGAGTAGCCGTAGGTGTGGTCGGCGGTCGAGCGCATCAAACCCTGCTCGTCGGGTGAGTAGCTGACGAACGGGATGGCGCTGTCGTCGCTGCGGAACGGGGTTCCGGTGAGAGCCAGCCGCCGGGTGGCGTCGCCGTAGGCCTCCTGGATCCCGTCCCCCCAACTCCTGGCGTCGCCGCCGTGGTGGATCTCGTCGAAGATCACCAGTGTGCGGCGGTTCTCGGTGCGCACCCGGTGACGGGTCGGGTGGTTGGCAACCTGGGCGTAGGTGACCACGACCCCGTCGTAGTCATCGGAGGTCTGGGCGTTGGTGTTGGAGAACCGCGGATCCAGATTGATTCCGGTAGTCGCCGCCGCGGCCGCCCATTGGACCTTCAGGTGCTCGGTGGGCACCACCACGGTCACCCGCTCGACGGTCCCATCGGCCAGCAGTTCGCCCGCGATCCGCAGCGCGAAGGTCGTCTTACCTGCGCCGGGTGTTGCCACCAGCAGGAAATCGCGGGGCTTGGCGGCCAGATAGCGCACCAGTGCCCGTCGTTGCCAGCCCCGCAGGACGGGGGTGGCGGGCGCCTCGACTGCCTGCAACCGAGGCCTCCCTTCTGACCGAATGGACTCTAGTTCACCCCCGTCCGGATCGCCGGATCGAACGCGCCCGGACCGGGTGCCGGGATGCGTTCGGCGCCGAGTCTCCTCGACACTGGTTTCGCGGGCGGTGAACACCGGCGACCGATCTTGCACTCTCCATGCCCGAGTGCTAAAAATGACGTTGGCACTCGCGACCAGTGAGTGCTAGGTCGGGACGGTGAGACTGCGGTCAGACAGCCGCGGTCGTCCGTCGCGGGCACTGCTTCCGGCCACAGCGTCTAATGGGGTGCCCCGTTACCGGCCACCCCGTGTGTCACCCCGAAACCGGAGGATTCACTTCGCAATGTCCAAGATTATTGCGTACGACGAAGAGGCCCGCCGCGGCCTTGAGCGGGGTCTGAACGCCCTCGCCGACGCGGTGAAGGTCACCCTGGGCCCGAAGGGCCGCAACGTCGTTCTCGAGAAGAAGTGGGGCGCTCCC
>JAPOHV010000212.1 GCA_029979305.1 Mycobacteriaceae bacterium
AGGGGCCCGTCCGCATCTCCGTCGACGACGTCGAAGTCTCCGAGACGGAAACGCGCACGCAGGCCGTCGTCGCGCTCCTGGTCGACACGTCGTTCTCGATGGTGATGGAGAACCGGTGGCTGCCGATGAAGCGCACCGCGCTGGCGCTGAGTCATCTGGTGAGCACCCGGTTCCGCTCCGATGCGCTGCAGATCATCGCCTTCGGGCGGCACGCCCGAACCCTCACCGCCGCGGAGTTGACCGGCCTGGAGGGCGTCTACGAGCAGGGCACCAATCTGCACCACGCGCTGGCGCTGGCCGGCCGGCACCTGCGCCGGCACCCCAGTGCCCAGCCGGTGGTGCTGGTGGTGACCGATGGCGAACCGACCGCTCACCTGGAGTCCTTCGAAGGCCGCCGGCCGGCGACGGTGTACTTCGACTACCCCCCGCACCCGCGGACCATCGCGCACACCGTCCGCGGGTTCGACGAGGTGGCCCGACTCGGCGCCCAGGTGACGATCTTCCGCCTCGGCGACGACCCGGGGCTGGCCCGGTTCATCGACCAGGTGGCGCGCCGGGTGGAAGGGAGGGTGGTGGTACCCGATCTCGACGGACTGGGTGCCGCAGTCGTCGGCGACTACCTTCGGTCCCGGCGCCGGCGCTGACCGGCCCGGCGCCGCCCGACCGGCGAGATTGCCGGCGCCATTGCTCCGTGGCCGTTACCCACTGGTTATCGCGTGGTCACCCCTGGTCGGGCGGCGATAGTGTGTTTGCTGACGGCTAATCGCAGGTCGTCCGGCCGCCCGCGTGCGCCGGCCGCGGACTACTGGCTCTGGCAAACATTCCGGTACCCATTCGACCCTGAGAGGAGAATGAAAAAACTCCCTGCCGGCGCTGACTCCGCTCAGCAAAATCATCCTAAACGGCGGAAACCTCCCGCTTACTGCGCGGGGAACCTCACAGGCAGCGGACTGACCGGCCGTCAATTCTCAGCTTTTGATTTGCCGATCGGCAAACCTGCCCGTAGTATCGAATCCGCCATCTAGGATGGCTCACAGCAAAGCGAGTCCGCCAGGGCGGCGGGCCGGGAATTAAGGACACGGATCATGGCGACTCGTACCAAGCCCCTCATCTCGGCGGCGCTGGTCAGCGCAGCGGCGGTCGCCGTTGCGACGCCGGCGCTGGCACCGAACGCCGCTCTGCCCACCCCGCCGGCACTGACGAGGGCGGCGGTCGCGCTGACCACGATCTCCGACGTGCTGGCGATCCCGGCGAGCGAGTGGTCCGACCTGCTCTTCTACAACACCCAGTGGGGCGGCTCACTGTCGGACACCACCTACGGCCCGGAGTTCGCCAAGCCCTCGGACTTCGGGGTACAGACGTCCTACGTCAACCCGTGGGCCACGTACTGCGGTAACGGGTGCTACCGCCAGGGCGTATCGGCCGTTGCCTACCTGTTCTTCGACGCTTTGATCAACGGCGACAACGTTGGTTGGGATGCCTTGAATCCGGGTGAGGGCTGGAAGATCGGGTTGGTCAACTACATCTTCGAGCCGAACGCCACGTTCATCATCGGCGGCGGCAGTTCGCCCGGTGTTCAGAGCGTTTCGGAAGGCTGGAGTGCGGCGACCTGGTACTTGCTGCAGGGGACACTCGGCCAGGCGGTTCCGGCGTTGCAGGTTCCGATCGCCAGCCTGTTCTGGGGGCCGCTGAACCTCAGCGTCGCCTACAACATCGGCCTCACCGCGATTGCCAACGTCGCGGCGAACACAATCCCGGCGGTCGGCCCCTTCATCGGCAACAGCATCCTGGCCTACCTCGGCGACCTTCCGCTGCCGGGATCCAATCCGTCGGACCCGACGTACTACCAGTACGGTCTGTCGGGTCCGCTGAACTACTGGATCAACATCCTCAACGGTTCGGAGCAGTGGCCGACCGCCCCCGCCGCCCCGGCCGAGCCGGCTGCGGCGGTGAAGGCCGCCGTGAGTCCGGCCGCGGTCACCGCCGCCGAGGCGGTGTCCAGCGATGCTCCGGCCGTGACCGGGTCGGAGGCCGCCGCCGATGACACCGCGACGGACAGCACCCCCGCGGCCGAGGACTCGGAGGCCACCCCGGCGGTTGACGCCTCGGAGAGCACTCCGGTGGCTGAGGCTCCGGAGGTCGTCGAGACAGTGAAGGTTGCCGAGGTCACCAGCGCACCCGCGCCGGCCAAGGTGGCCCCGAAGCGTCCGTTCAAGGACGCTGTAGAGAAGGCGACCAAGCAGATCACCTCCGCCATCGACAACGCGAAGACGAAGGCCGCTGCGCGGTCCGCCGCCACCAAGGACCGTCTGGCCAAGGCCGCGGCCGGCAGCGACAAGTAGGACAGCTCGAACGCACTCGGCCCCCTCCACGGAGGGGGCCGAGTTTTTTTCATCGGTCAGTCCGAGTTCGCCTGGCGCCGGCGGCGTTTGATGCCGACACCGCCCCACAGTGAGAAACCCTTGATGGTGATCTTGGGCGCGCCCGGCGTTCCGGTCCCCTCGACGTTGCGGTCGAAGCCGCCCATCACGCCGTGCCCCTGGATGTCGACGTTGACCTCCGGCGGCAGCACGATGGTCTGGCCGCCGAGAATCGAATAGGCGTGGATCTCGACCTCGGGCGAGGTGAAGTCCGCGTAGCGCAGGTCCACCACACCGCCGCCGAACAATGTGAAGGTGGTCATCCGCCCGGGCACGTTCCAGCGACCGCGGCGCTCGAATCCGCTGAGAATCGCCAGCAGCATCGTCGCCGGCGCCGGCCGGCAGCGGCCCCGGCGGTGTTCGAGCACCTCGGGCAGACCGTAGGTGAGACGCTCAAGCTGGTCGTAGGTTGTCGCCGCGTAGGCCTTGGACAGCCGCGCTTCGTACTCCTCGATCGAGAGCCGCCCGTTGGCCGCGGCCTCTGAGAGCAACTGGGCGACCTGGATCCGGTCGTCGTCGGAGGCCCGCGTCGAGGATTCGCGGGGAGACAGGTTGCTCATGACCAGTTGAGCCTACGACCCGGCGATGCGGGCGCAAAAGCGCGTTTATCGAACTGTCGGTGGTGCCCAGCGCGGCGGCCGCTTCTCCAGGAAGGCCTGCATGCCCTCGCGGGCCTCCTCGGAGACGAACAATCGGGCCGAATCCGCGGCCAATCGCTCGGCGTCGCGGTCGAAACCGGCCAGCACGGCGGACGTGGTGAGGGCCTTGGATGCCGCCAGCCCCTGCGGCGACGCCGTGGCCAGATCGGCGGTGATCGCGTCGACGGCGGCCGCCACGTCGTCGGTCGCCTCGGTGACCAGCCCCACCCGCGCGGCCTGCTCCGCGCCGAACGTCTCCCCGGTCACGAAGTAGCGGGCGGCAGCCCGTGGCGACAGCTTGGGCAGCAGCGTCAGCGAGATGATCGCCGGCGCCACCCCGATCCGGGCCTCGGTCAGCGCGAACGTCGCCCGCGGCCCGGCGATCGCGATATCGCAGGCGCCGACCAGGCCCATCCCGCCGGCCCGCACATGGCCGTCGACCGCCGCGATCACCGGCACCGGGCATTCGACGATGGCCCGCAGCGTCGCGGTCAGTTCGCGGGCGCGCCCCAGTGCGGCGTCGAACGGGTCACCGCCGGATGCCTCGGACAGGTCGGCACCGGCACAAAACGTGCCGCCGGCGTGGCCCAACACGACCGCCCGCACGGCCGGGTCACCGGTCGCCCGGCGCAGGCCGTCGTGCAGCTGGCCGACCAGTCGCGCCGACAGCGCGTTGCGGTTGTGCGGGGAGTCCAGCGTCAGCCGCGCGACGGCGCCGTCGACGGTGTAGGAGACCAGTGTGTCGGTCATCAGTACGACCGCGGC
>JAPOHV010000099.1 GCA_029979305.1 Mycobacteriaceae bacterium
CTGACAAGCAGGTCGAAGCCCACAATCCCGGTGACTTCATCGTCGAGTACATCGGCCAGACCCGCGGCTGGTTCTACACCCTGCACGTGCTGGCCACCGCGCTGTTCGATCGGCCGTCGTTCAAAACCTGCGTGGCGCACGGCATCGTGCTGGGCAACGACGGCGCCAAGATGAGCAAGTCGCTGCGCAACTACCCCGACGTCAACGAGGAGTTCGACCGCGACGGATCCGACGCCATGCGCTGGTTTTTGATGGCCTCGCCGATCCTGCGCGGCGGCAATCTGATCGTCACCGAGCAGGGCATCCGCGAGGGTGTGCGCCAGGTGCTGCTGCCGCTGTGGAACGCCTACAGCTTCCTGGCCCTCTACGCCCCGAAGGTCGGCACCTGGCGCACCGACTCCACCAACGTGCTCGACCGCTACATACTGGCCAAGCTCGCCGACCTGCGCGACGAACTGACCGCGGCGATGGACGTCTGCGACATCTCCGGGGCCTGCGAGCTCCTTCGGCAGTTCACCGAGGCGCTGACGAACTGGTATGTGCGACGGTCGCGTTCGCGGTTCTGGGAGGAGGACCGTGACGCCATCGACACGCTGCACACCGTGCTGGAGGTCACCGCCCGGCTGGCCGCGCCGCTGCTGCCGATGGCTACCGAGGTGATCTGGCGTGGGCTGACCGGCGAGCGTTCGGTGCACCTGACCGACTGGCCGGAGGAGGGCCTGCTGCCTGCCGACCCGGCCCTGGTGGCGGCGATGGACCAGGTCCGGGAGGTGTGCTCGGCGGCCTCTTCGCTGCGCAAGGCCAAGAAGCTGCGGGTGCGGCTGCCGCTGCCGAAAGTGACCGTGGCGGTGGACAACCCGCAACACCTTGAGCCGTTCACCGCGCTGATCGCCGACGAGCTCAACGTCAAGGCCGTCGAGCTCACCGACGATATCGCCGCCCACGGCCGCTTCGAGCTGACCGTCAATGCGCGGGCAGCCGGTCCTCGGCTGGGCAAGTCCGTGCAGGACGCCATCAAGGCCGTCAAGGCCGGCCAGGGAGTGCTCAACGCCGACGGCACGCTGACCGCCGGCGAGGTGACGCTCATCGAGGGCGAGTACGAGTCGCGACTGGTCGCCGCCGACCCCGGATGCACCGCGGCGCTGCCCGACGGGGCCGGGCTGGTGGTGCTCGACGACACCGTCACCGAGGAACTCGAAGCCGAGGGATGGGCCAAGGACCGCATCCGCGAACTGCAGGACCTGCGCAAGTCCTCCGGCCTGGAGGTCAGCGACCGCATCACCGTGGTGATGGCGGTGCCCGACGGCCGGCGGCCCTGGGCGCAGACCCACCGCGACCTGATCGCCGGGGAGATCCTGGCCACCGGCTTCGAGTTCGGCGAACCCGCCGACGGGGTGGAGATCGGCGACGGTGTCCGGGTGGCGATCGCCAAGGCGTGACGGTGTCGAGATGGGTGCTGCACTTCGACATGGACGCGTTCTTCGCCTCCGTCGAGCAGTTGACCCGCCCGACGTTGCGAGGCCGTCCGGTGCTGGTCGGCGGGACCGGCGGCCGCGGGGTGGTGGCCGGCGCCAGCTATGAGGCCCGCGCGTTCGGCGCCCGTTCGGCGATGCCGGTGCACCAGGCCCGCCGCCTGGTCGGAGCCGGCGCGGTGGTGCTGCCACCGCGCGGTGCGGTGTACAGCGTCGCGAGCAGGCGGGTGATGGAGGCCGTGCGCACCGTGGTGCCGGTGCTCGAGCAGCTGTCCTTCGACGAGGCCTTCGGCGAGCCGGCCGAACTCGCCGGCGCCACCGCCGAAGAGGTTGAGGCGTTCTGCGTGCAACTGCGGGTGCGGGTGCTCGACCACAGCGGCCTGATCGCCTCGGTGGGGGCGGGCTCTGGTAAGCAGATCGCCAAGATCGCCTCCGGCCTGGCCAAGCCGGACGGGGTGCGGGTGATCCGCCGCGACGAGGAAGCCCTGCTGCTGGACAGCCTTCCGGTGCGCCGGCTGTGGGGCATCGGCCCGGTGGCCGAGGAGAAACTGCACCGGCTGGGCATCGACACCGTCGGCAAGCTCGCCCAACTCACCGACGCCGAGGCGGCCAACATCCTGGGCGCCACGATCGGCCCGGCCCTGCACCGGCTGGCCCGCGGCCACGACGACCGTCCGGTGGCCGAGCGCGCCGAGGCCAAACAGATCAGCGCCGAGTCCACCTTCGCCGCCGACCTCACCACCCTCGAACAACTGCGCGAGGCGGCGACCCCGATCGCCGAGCATGCGCATCGCCGCCTGGAGCGCGACGGCCGCGGCGCCCGTACGGTGACGGTGAAGCTCAAGAAGGCCGACATGTCGACACTGACCCGCTCGGCGACCCTGCCCTACGCGACGGCCGACGCGGGCACCTTGACCGCCACCGCCCGCCGGCTGCTGCTTGATCCGCGCGATATCGGGCCGATACGGCTTGTCGGCGTTGGCTTTTCGGGCCTCAGCGACGTCCGGCAGGAGTCGCTGTTCCCCGAACTCGAACAGCACGAGTACACCTCCGAACTCGCCGACGCACCGGCGGCGGTGATGGCCGAGCCGGCATCGACGTGGCGGGTGGGTGACGACGTCGCCCACCCGCAGTACGGTCACGGCTGGGTGCAGGGCGCCGGCCACGGCGTGGTGAGCGTGCGGTTCGAAACACGCAGCAGCGGGCCGGGCCTGATGCGCACCTTCGACATCGACACCGCGGATCTGACCCGCGCCGATCCCGTCGACAGCCTGGATTGGGAGTTACCCCCAGCGGCTGACGACCTCGCCGACGGGTAGCCCGGACGCGAGCGCCGCCATCATCAGCACCCGTGCCTGGGAGGCCCGTAGCTGCGGCACGCTCACCGCCCCGGCGGTCACCAGGTCATGTCCCGGCCCGTAGTCGGGGCGGGTCCGCCCACCGGGCACCCGGGTACTCACCGCCACGGCCACCCCCCGGGCGCAGGCCCGCGCCACCGCGTCGACCACCGCCGCACCGGCGTTGCCCGCACCCATCGCCTCCACCACCAGCCCGCGCGCACCCGCCGCGATGAAGGCGTCGACGGCTGTGCCGTCGGCCCCCGGATAGGCCGACACGATGTCGACCCGCGGCACCGAGCGCAGCTCACCCAGATACGGGCGGGCCTTTTCGGAGTGGGTGGTGAACACCCCGCCGGCCACCGCACCGACCGCCGTCCCGCCGAACACCTCCGGGATCGCCAGCTTGGTCATGCCCAGCGGTGCGCGCACCACCCCGGCGAAGCTCACCAGCACCCCCAGCCCCCGCGCGGCCGGGCTGGCCGCCACCGTCAGGGCGTCGCGCAGGTTTCCCGGCCCGTCGGCGTCGGGGGCGTCGGCCGAGCGCGCCGCCCCGGTCAGCACCACCGGGACGTCGCCGTCGTAGCCGAGTTCCAGCCACAGCGACGTTTCCTCCATGGTGTCGGTGCCGTTGGTGATCACCACCCCGGCCGCCCCGCCGGCGACCGCCCCGGCGGCCGCGGCGCCGATGCGCAGCCAGTCCGCCGGCACCAACTGGGAGCTGTCCAGGCTCATCAGCTCGACCACGTCGGCGCCGGTGGCCGCGGCCAGGTCGGCGCCGCTGCGGGCCGGGCGCAGTACCCCGTCGGCTCCGGCGGTGGTGGCGATGGTGCCGCCGGTGCTGATGACGACCAGGCCCGACATGCCCGTCATCATGCCCGAGGCCGGGCAATCCCGCGGCCCGGGGAAAGGCGGGTCTAGGGAATGATGGGGGCGTGACCGACGAGACCGCCACCGGCAGCGAGCCGACCCTCGGCGACGCCGAACCGCAGGCGGCGCCGCCCCGCCGGATGCGGCTGCTGCTCTCCGTCGCCGCGGCGGTGCTGGCCCTCGACGTCGTCACCAAGGTGCTGGCCGTCAAACTCTTGACCCCCGGTGAGCCGGTGTCGATCATCGGCGACACCGTCACCTGGACGTTGGTCCGCAACTCCGGGGCGGCCTTCTCGATGGCCACCGGCTACACCTGGGTGCTGACCCTGGTCGCCGCGGGCGTGGTGGTGGGCATCATCTGGATGGGACGACGGCTGGTATCGCCGTGGTGGGCGGTGGGCCTGGGCATGATCCTGGGCGGAGCGCTGGGGAACCTGGTGGACCGCGTCTTCCGCTCACCCGGACCGCTGCGCGGCCACGTGGTGGACTTCCTGTCGATCGGTTGGTGGCCGGTGTTCAACGTCGCCGACCCCGCTGTGGTGGGTGGGGCGATCCTGCTGGTGGCGCTCTCGCTGTTCGGCTACGACTTCGACTCACCCGGACGGCGCACGACCGACGAGGCCGGGAGCGAGCCGGCCTGATGGCCGAACGGTCGATGCCGGTGCCCGAGGGCCTGGCCGGAATGCGGGTGGACGCCGGGGTGGCCCGGCTGCTGGGACTGTCGCGCACCGCGGCGGCGACGGCCGCCGAGGCCGGCGGTGTGCTGATCGACGGGGTGCCGGCCGGCAAGTCCGACCGCCTGGAAGCCGGCGTCTGGCTGACCGTCACGCTTCCGGAAGCGCCTGCGCCGGTGGAGAATACGCCGGTCGACATCGAGGGTATGACCATCCTGTATGCCGATGACGACATCGTCGCCGTCGACAAGCCGCCCGGGGTGGCCGCGCATGCCGGAGTCGGCTGGCACGGCCCCACCGTGCTGGGCGGACTGGCCGCGGCGGGCTTCCGGATCAGCACCTCCGGCGTCCATGAACGCCAGGGCATCGTGCAACGCCTCGACGTCGGCACCTCCGGGGTGATGGTGGTGGCGCTGTCGGAGCACGCCTACACCGTGCTCAAGCGGGCGTTCAAGCAACGCACCGTCGACAAGCGCTATCACGCTGTGGTGCAAGGGCATCCGGACCCCTCCAGCGGAACCATCGACGCGCCCATCGGCCGCCACCGCGGACCCGAGTGGAAGTTCGCCGTGACCGAGGGCGGCCGTCACAGCATCACCCACTACGACACCCTGGAGATGTTCCGCGCCGCGAGCCTGCTCGACATCCACCTGGAAACCGGCCGCACCCATCAGATCCGGGTGCATTTCTCGGCGCTGCACCACCCCTGCGTCGGCGATCTGACCTACGGGGCCGATCCGGTGCTGGCCAAACGCCTCGGCCTGGAACGTCAATGGCTGCACGCCCGTTCGCTGGCCTTCGCCCACCCGGCCGACGGGCGGCGCATCGAGATCACCAGCCCCTACCCGGCGGATCTGCAGCACGCCATCGACGTGCTGCGCGCCGAGTCGTGAGCCCCGTCGCCCCGACGAGGACCGCCGAACGCGGCGGCCTGCTCTACGGCTTCGCCGCCTACGGCCTGTGGGGGGTGTTCCCCGCCTTCTTCACCCTGCTGGCACCGGCCGGCGCCCCGGAGATCCTGGCCCACCGCGTGGTGTGGACGCTCGCTCTGCTGGTGCTGGTGCTGGCGGCCATCGGGCGGCTGGGTGATCTGCGGGCCATCGGCCGGCGCACCTGGGGGCTGCTGGTCTGCGCGTCGGCGCTGATCTCCACCAACTGGCTGGTCTACATCTGGGCGGTGAACTCCGGCGACGTCGTCGACGCCGCGCTGGGGTACTTCATCACCCCGCTGGTGAACGTGGTGCTGGGGGTGGTGTTCTTCGCCGAGCGGCTCAACCGCGTCCAGATGCTCGCCCTGGCGCTGGCCACCGTCGCGGTGGTGCTGCTCTCGACCGGACTGGGCGGGCCGCCGATGATCGCCATCGGGGTGGCGCTGTCGTTCGGTCTGTACGGGGCGGTCAAGAAGATGATCCCGACAGACCCGCGGGTCAGCGTGGCGGTCGAGACCGCCCTCGCCGCGCCGTTCGCGCTGGCGTATCTGGTGTTCATCCAGTTCAGTGGCGACGCCGACTTCGTCAACCACTGGCCGGTGCACACCGTGCTGATGGCGCTGTGCGGGCCGGTCACGGCGATACCACTGCTGTGTTTCGCCGCCGCCGCCCAGCGGCTGCCCCTGGTCACCCTGGGGCTGCTGCAGTATCTGACCCCGTCGATGCAGCTGACCTGGGGCATCCTGGTCAACCACGAGCCCATGCCGCCCGCCCGGTGGGCGGGCTTCGCGCTGATCTGGATCGCGCTGGCTATTTTCAGCGCCGACGCGTTGTCTCGCGCATACCGCGGCCGCACAGGTACCTTGCAGGCATCATGACCACGAGTCGCAAGAAGAAATTCCTGTTCGCTCTCATGGCGGCGCTGTCGGCCGCCGCCATCATCGTGCCCGCGCTGGTGGGCCTGTTGTCGTCGTCGTCGCTGATGCGTGACAACAGCAGCGAACCGCTGACCTCCAAGACCACCGCGCCGGCGCTCACCATCAAGCCGCTTCCGGTGCGCCCGGTGATCAGCGCCTTCGTCACCACCCCCGAGCAGTGCCCGCCGTCCACCCCCGTGCCGCCGCCGGACCAGCCCACCCGGATCTGCGATATCGAGCGCAAAGCGGTCTACGAACTCGGCCCCCAGGCGCTCACCATCCAGCTGACCAACGTCGACTCCTTCCGCAACCCGCTGACCGGCGTGGAACTGGTGCAGATGACGATGACCCGGGAGTCCTCCGAGCAATTCGGCAAGTACACCGCCGGCCAGGTCGGCAAACAGGTCGCCTTCGTGCGCAGTGGGACGGTGGTCTGGGGTCCCAAGATCGCCGCCCCGATCGACGGCGAGGTGCTGCAACTGTCCGGGGAACTGACCCCGGAGCAGGCCAAGGCGATCGCCCGCAAGCTCAAAGACGAGACCTGAGCCAACCCGCGCCGGGACACGCGCCTGGGACACGCCGAACCCGTCGCCGCCCACCCCTAAACTGACGGGCCTATGGGCAGTTCCTTCGTGCACCTGCACAACCACACCGAGTACTCGATGCTCGACGGTGCGGCCAAGATCACGCCCATGCTGGCCGAGGCCCAGCGCCTGGAGATGCCCGCCATCGGCATGACCGACCACGGCAACATGTACGGGGCCAGCGAGTTCTACAACGCCGCCACCAAGGCCGGCATCAAGCCGATCATCGGGGTCGAGGCCTACGTCGCCCCCGGGTCGCGCTTCGACACCCGCCGCATCCTGTGGGGCGATCCGAGCCAGAAGAGTGACGACGTCTCCGGCAGCGGGTCCTACACCCACCTGACCATGGTCGCCGAGAACGCCACCGGCCTGCGCAACCTGTTCAAGCTGACCTCGCTGGCCTCCTTCGAGGGTCAGTTGGGCAAGTGGAACCGGATGGACGCCGAGATCATCGCCGAGCACGCCGGGGGCATCATCGCCACCACCGGCTGCCCGTCGGGAGAGGTACAGACCCGGCTGCGGCTGGGCCAGGACGCCGAGGCGCTGGAGTCCGCGGCGCGGTGGCGGGAGATCTTCGGTCCGGACAACTACTTCCTGGAACTGATGGACCACGGCCTGGCCATCGAACGCCGGGTCCGCGACGGACTGCTGGAGGTGGGCCGCAAACTGGGCATTCGGCCGCTGGCCACCAACGACTGCCACTACGTCACCCGCGACGCCGCCCACAACCACGAGGCGCTGCTGTGCGTGCAGACCGGCAAGACGCTGTCGGATCCCAACCGGTTCAAGTTCGACGGCGACGGCTACTACATCAAATCCGCCGCCGAGATGCGGGCGTTGTGGGACAACGAGATTCCCGAGGCGTGTGACTCCACGCTGCTGATCGCCGAACGGGTGCAGTCCTACGCCGACGTGTGGACCCCGCGCGACCGGATGCCGGTGTTCCCGGTGCCCGACGGCCACGACCAGGACAGCTGGTTGCGTCACGAGGTCGACGCCGGCCTGGCCCGCCGTTTCCCCGATGGGGTGCCGGCCCAGTACCTCGAGCGGGCCGGCTACGAGATCGACGTCATCTGCGAGAAGGGCTACCCGTCCTACTTCCTGATCGTGGCCGACCTGATCGGCTACGCCCGCTCGGTGGACATCCGGGTCGGCCCGGGCCGGGGTTCGGCGGCCGGGTCGCTGGTGGCCTACGCGCTGCGGATCACCGATATCGATCCCATCGAGCACGGCCTGCTCTTCGAACGCTTCCTCAACCCCGAACGTGCCTCGATGCCCGATATCGACATCGACTTCGACGACCGCCGCCGCGGCGAGATGGTGCGTTACGCCGCCGAGAAATACGGCAGCGACCGGGTGGCCCAGGTGATCACCTTCGGCACCATCAAGACCAAGGCCGCGCTCAAGGACTCCGCCCGGGTGCACTACGGCCAGCCCGGATTCGCCATCGCCGACCGGATCACCAAGGCCCTACCGCCGGCCGTCATGGCCAAGGACATCCCGCTGTCGGGCATCACCGATCCGAACCACGAGCGGTACAAGGAGGCCGCCGAAGTTCGCGGCCTGATCGACACCGACCCCGACGTCCGCACCATCTACGAGACCGCCCGCGGCCTGGAGGGCCTGGTGCGCAACGCCGGGGTGCACGCCTGCGCGGTGATCATGAGCTCCGAGCCGCTGATCGAGGCGATCCCGCTGTGGCGCCGGCCGCAGGACGGCGCGGTGATCACCGGCTGGGACTACCCGTCGTGCGAGGCCATCGGCCTGCTGAAGATGGACTTCCTGGGCCTGCGGAACCTGACGATCATCAACGACGCGCTGGCCAACATCAAAGCCAACCGCGGTGTCGACCTGGAGCTGGAGTCGCTGACCCTGGACGACCCGGCGACCTACGAATTGCTCTCCCGCGGAGACACCCTCGGGGTTTTCCAGCTCGACGGCGGTCCGATGCGCGACCTGCTGCGGCGCATGCAGCCCACCGGCTTCGCCGACATCGTCGCGGTGCTGGCGCTGTACCGGCCCGGCCCGATGGGCGTCAACGCCCACAACGACTACGCCGACCGCAAGAACGGCCGCCAGGCCATCAAGCCGATCCACCCCGAGCTGGCCGAGCCGCTGGCCGACATCCTGGCCGAGACCTACGGCCTGATCGTCTACCAGGAACAGATCATGCGTATCGCGCAGCGGGTGGCCGGCTACTCACTGGCCCGAGCCGACATCCTGCGCAAGGCCATGGGCAAAAAGCAGCGCGAGGTGCTCGACAAGGAGTACGAGGGCTTCGCCGAGGGCATGAAGGCCAACGGGTTCTCCGCCGGCGCCATCAAGGTGCTGTGGGACACCATCCTGCCGTTCGCCGATTACGCGTTCAACAAGTCCCACGCCGCCGGCTACGGCCTGGTGTCCTACTGGACGGCCTATCTGAAGGCCAACTATCCCGGCGAGTACATGGCCGGGCTGCTCACCTCGGTGGGCGATGACAAGGACAAGGCGGCGGTGTATCTGGCCGACTGCCGCAAGCTGGGCATCACGGTGCTGCCGCCGGACGTCAACGAGTCGGAGTTGAACTTCGCCTCGGTGGGCACCGACATCCGCTTCGGGCTGGGCGCGGTGCGCAACGTCGGCGCCAACGTGGTCAGTTCGCTGATCGCCACCCGCACCGCCAAGGGCAAGTTCACCGACTTCTCCGACTACCTCAATAAGATCGACGTCGGGGCGTGCAACAAGAAGGTCGCCGAGTCGCTGATCAAGGCCGGCGCCTTCGACTCCCTCGGCCACCCCCGCAAGGGCCTGTTCCTGGTGCACAGCGACGCCGTCGAGTCGGTGCTGGGCACCAAGAAGGCCGAGGCGATGGGCCAGTTCGACCTCTTCGGCGGCGGTGAGGAGTCCGGGGGAGACGCCGTCTTCACCATCAAGGTGCCCGACGAGGAGTGGGACGACAAGCACAAACTCGCCCTCGAACGCGAGATGCTCGGCCTGTATGTGTCCGGCCACCCGCTCAACGGGGTGGCGCACCTGCTGGCCATGCAGGTCGACACCGCGATACCCGCGATTCTCGACGGTGATGTGGCCAACGACTCCCAGGTCCGGGTCGGGGGCATCCTGGCCTCGGTGAACCGCCGGGTCAACAAGAGCGGAATGCCCTGGGCCTCAGCGCAACTGGAGGACCTTACCGGCGGTATCGAGGTGATGTTCTTTCCGCAGACGTACTCGCTGTTCGGAGCGGAGATCGCCGACGACGCGGTGGTTCTGGTCGGCGGCAAGGTGCGCATCCAGGATGATCGGATCAGCCTGATCGCCAACGACCTTGTCGTTCCGGACTTCTCCAATGCCCGGGCCGACCGGCCGCTGGCGGTGAGCCTGCCGACGCGTCAGTGCACGATGGACAAGGTGACCGCGCTCAAGCAGGTGCTGGCCCGTCATCCCGGCACCTCCCAGGTGCATCTGCGGCTGGTCAGCGGCGACCGCATCACCACGCTCGAGCTGGACCAGTCACTGCGGGTGACACCGTCCTCGGCGCTGATGGGCGACCTCAAGGCACTGCTGGGCCCGGGCTGCCTGGGCTAGATTTCGGCTGTCAGTTTGCGGCGAGGTCCCACTCGTCGGGGATCATCCGTTCGGGGTGATGAAAGTCGTTGGCAGCGGCCGGGAGTGGGATCTGCGGCGGTGGCCGCCATTCGGTACTGCCGTCTTTGCGTTTACGGGTTGTCCAGCCCCCGGGTCTGATGAGCCTGTGGTGGTTGCCACAGGCGAACGTCAGACGGTCGATGTCGGTCTGCCCGCCGTCGGCCCATTCGTCGACATGGTGGGTTTCGCAGAGGTAGCCGGGCATGTCGCAGCCGGGCGCGGTGCAGCCGCGGTCTGTCGCGTGCAACACAATCCTCTGATCCGCGGTCGCGATGCGCTTGGCCCGACCCAGGTAGATCGCTCGCCCGGAATGCGAGTTGAACACGCAGAGGTAGTGGTAGGCGTGGCTGGCCATCCGGATCACATCGCGCATCGGCAGCAGGGTGCCGCCGGCGGTGACAGCGTGTCCTGCGCCGCGGTGGAGTTGGTCCAGTGTTGCGGAGACGATGACGGCGACCGGCAATCCATTGTGCCGCCCTAGTTTCGGATAGCCGAGCTGACCGCGGACCAGCGCGGCCAGCGCATCGTGCTGACGTTGAGAGTGCTGGCGGCGATCCCCGTCTACGTTCGCCTGGCCGGGCTCACCGGCGGTCA
>JAPOHV010000189.1 GCA_029979305.1 Mycobacteriaceae bacterium
GTAGGCGTACGCGGCGATCAGCATGCCCACCACGGCAACCGCCCGATCGCCGACCCGGGTGGCTAACCAACCGCCGAGCAGCGCGCCCACCGGCAGCGCGGCCAGGAAGTGCAGCAGCAACAGCGCCGCCCCGTTCTGGTCCTTGCCCAGCACGCCCTGGCCGAACAGTTCGACGTCGACCAGCGTCACCATCAGCGCGGCGCCGGCGCACATCGAAGTGCCCAGCGAGGCCAGGAACGGGCCGAAGCGCACACCGGCCGGGTCGATCAGCCGGGTCTTGGCGAATCGCTCCCACACCGCGAACGCCACCGCCGCGACGACCGCGCCGATCACCAACGGTGGACCGTAACTCGGCAGCACCTGCTTGCCGTCCGGAGCCGGGTTGTACAGGCCCCACACCGCCAGTCCCAGCGCCACCGCCAGCAGAATCCCGCCGATGACGTCGATCCGTTCGGGTTCGGCGCTGCGCTCGTGGGAGGGCAGGCTGATATGGATCAGCAGCATCGCGATCGCGGTCAGCGGCAGGTTGATCCAGAACACGTCGCGCCAGGTGTTGAGCAGCCACACCACGCCGATGCCGTACAGCGGTCCCAGCACGCTGCCGAGTTCCTGGGCGGCGCCGATGCCGCCCAGCACCGCGGCGCGGCTGCGCGCCGACCACAGGTCTGCGGCCAGTGCCAGTGTGACGGGCAGCAGCGCGCCGCTGGCGATGCCCTGGATGAGCCGGCCGATCACGAGCACGGTCAGGTCATTGGACAGCGCCGTGACCACCGAGCCGACCGCGAAGGTCGCCAGGCTGGCCTGCAGCACCAGTTTGCGGCCGAATCGGTCGGAGAGCCGGCCCAGCAGCGGCATGGCGGCGATGTAGCCGAGCAGATACCAGGTGATGATCGGGGTGACCTGCTGAATCTTGTTCAGCGGGATACCGACCGACTTCATGATGTCGACCATGATCGTGACGACGACGTAGGTGTCGAGCGCCCCGAGTAGGACGGCCAGGCTGCCGGCCCCGATGGCGATCCGGCGGCTGCGGCCGTTGCGGTGCGGCCGGTCGACGGCGAGCGGCGGCGCCTGCTGCATCACACCGCCGGCTTGGTGACGGTGACCGGCTTATCCCAGTCCGACAGCGTCAGCTGCACGGAGTTGCCGGCGCTCTGCTCCACCTGCGCCTGCACCAGCTGATGCGGACCGTTCTTTTCGACCCACACCGTCGCCGGCAGCGGACCGGTCGCCTTGAGCTGGGGGATGAGCTTGTTGACCGCGTCCGGGGCGACCTTGCCGGTGATCTTGACCGCCGGTACGCCGCCGATGGTCTCGAAGCCCTCCGACTTGGCCTCCGAGACGTTGCCCAGCATGTTGGCCAGCCCGGTGCTCTGGCTCAGGATCACCGAGGGGTCGTAGACATCGGCGGCCGGCCCCATGTCGAGCCAGTTGTTCGGGGTCAGCGCGGCGTAGAGCGTGCCGTCGAGCACCACCAGTTCGGCGTCGATGTCCGCGCCTCCCATGGTGACCTTGGCGTTGCCCTTGAACGCGGTGCTCGGCACGTTGTTCAGGTCGCCGGCCAGCGTCTTGACCGGGAGACCCTCGATCTTGCCGATCACCGAGATCTCCAGGTGCGCGCTCTTGAGCGCCTTGGTGGTGGCGATGGACTGCTGGATCAGCCCGCCCGCCTCCGGCAGCGGCTCGGCGGCCTTCTTCGAGCAGCCCGCGGTGAACAGGGCGGCGGCGAGCATGACCGTGAGAACGGTGAGGATGCGGCGGATCGTCGACATGCCTGCATCGTAGTGGGTGGGAGCCGGGCGACCGCAGTGACGAGGCCGGGGTTGCGCGGTCGTGACCTGCCCGATATTACTGAGCGCGTGTGCGGTGACCTCGACTTTCGGCCGGTGCCGGCGGGTACGGGCGACGCGGCCGACCTGGTGGCCGCGATGGTCGCCGAGATGCGCGAACTGTACGAGGGGCTCGACCTCGACGCGCCTGACATGCCCAAGGCCGGCCCGGCCGAACTGGGCCCACCGGGAGGGCTGTACCTGGTCGGCTATCGCGACGGGGCCGCGGTCTGCGGCGGCGGCATCAAACGGCTGCCCGACGGGGCCTGCGAGATCAAGCGCATGTACGTGGTGCCGGCGGCCAGGCGTGCCGGGGTGGCCCGCGCGCTGCTGGCGGCGCTGGAGGATGCCGCCCGCGGCATGGGCTACCGGGTCGCCCGGCTCGACACCGGCGAACGCCAGCCCCATGCCCAGGCGTTCTACGAGGCCTCCGGCTACCGGCGGGTGGGCAACCTCAACAACAACCCGGCGGCGGCGGTCCACGGGGAGAAGCGGCTAGATTAAACGGGTGTTCACCGGCATCGTGGAAGAGCTGGGCGAGGTCGTCGCCGTGGCGGACCTCGGTGACTCGGCGCGGCTGACGATCCGGGGTCCACTGGTGACATCCGATGCGCACCATGGTGATTCGATCGCCGTCAACGGCGTGTGCCTGACCGTCGTGGAGGCACCCGGTGACGGCCGGTTCACCGCCGACGTGATGGCCGAGACGCTGAACCGTTCCAGTCTGGCGGGGTTGACGCCCGGCGGCCCGGTCAACCTGGAGCGTGCCGCGGCGCTCAACAGCCGGCTGGGCGGGCACATCGTGCAGGGCCATGTCGACGGCACCGGGGAGGTGATTTCGCGTACCCCGTCGCCGCACTGGGAGGTGGTGCGGATCGCGCTGCCGGCGGCACTGTCGCGTTATGTGGTGGAGAAGGGGTCGATCACCGTCGATGGGGTGTCGCTGACGGTCTCGGGCCTGGGCGACGACTGGTTCGAGGTGTCGCTCATCCCGACCACCCTGGCGCTGACGACGCTGGGACGTGCACAGCCCGGCTCCCGGGTGAACCTCGAGGTGGACGTGATCGCCAAATATGTGGAAAAGCTGCTCGGGAACAAAACCTAGCCGGGCTCCAATTTCGATCGATCTAGCGTTCCGGCCGGCGGGTCAGCCCTAGGCGAACGGGCTGTAGAACGATACCGGCGTGCGGCGCGCGACCGGCACGAAGGTCGAGGGAAACGCGATGTCTCCCAACGGCGTTGTCAATGTGAACGACGTCAGATTTCCGGACTGCTGCGGAACGGTTGAGTGCGCGGAGCCGAAACCGTTGCGACCGGACCTGACGAAGTTGAAGATCGACCCGACGGGCGCAACGTCATCGACGCCCTCAGCGACTCGGGTGATCAGCAGTGCGGTGCTGTGCACTCCGAACGCGTCCCACTGGGTGAACACGTCGGCATCGACGGTTCCGATCCTGGCACCCGCCGAATCGTAGACGTCGAACTGCTGATAACCCTGAATCTCGACCTCCCTGGGCGGAAGCCCGTTCACGCCGGTGGGTTTCAGTTCGGACACCGGCACGAACCGGATGCCGCCGGCGCCCGAGAGTGGCACATCCGGCAGTGCCGTCGCATCGATGAGGGTGAGGGCACTGGCGGTCACCTTGCCCCGGTTCGACCTGATCACCGAGACGTCGGCGCCATCGGGGGCCGGCAGCGCCGAGTAGAGCAGAAAGCGATCGTCGGCACCGAAGTAAATGACGTTGTACACCGAGCCGACCGGGGGCACCTGGCCGGGGAGGGAGCCGACGTTGACTCCCTCGTTGGCCGTCACCATGACGGCTTGGGTGTAGAAGAACAGATCGGAGGTGGTGGTGAAGACGCCGTCGAAACTACCGACCGGGTGCCCGCTCGGATCGTAGACGCTGAAGACCTGATTGCCCTGAACGGTCATGAAACCCGGCATGATTCCGCTTGTCGCGGTGATGGTTTCACCGCCGGGGTCCGCGGGGGCGATGCTGTAGCCGTTGCCGAGTCGCATCGGCCGGTTGTCCACGGTGCGGTCGCCTATCCCCTTGGCGTTGTCGAACGGGAAGGGCACCGGGATCTCGCCGAACGGCGTGGTGAGCTTGAACGACACCGCGTTGCCCGACGGGGTGGGCAACGCGGAGTGGGAGAACCCGACGGGCCCCAGTTGCAGGCTGCTGATCAGCGATCCGACCTGGGGAACCGGTCCGCCCGCGGGGCTGCTGGTCGACGTCACCAGCAGTTGCGTGTAACCGATCCCGTTACCTCGGCTCACCAGCGCGTCGAAGGACCCCGCCGTGGCGCCGGTCCGAGGGTCCACGACGCTGAAGCGCTGCCGGCCCTGAATGAAGCCTGGCGCGCCGGGCATGTAGGTCCACCGCCCGTACAGCGACGTGACCTCTTTGTCGGAAGCGGGGACTATGTCAAAGCCGTTGAGGCGCAGAGTCGGAGTCGCGGTGAACGGACCCGGGGGAGCGGCGCTGAGGGCGGAAACCGTCAGCAGCACCCCGAATTGGATGACGTTCGTCAGGGCGGTGCCCACGACGGTTGCGGTGGTCAGCGGATTTCTCTCAGCGGTCATCGTGTGGGGGCGCTGCGTCGACCACCGGACCTGGGCGGCTTTCGCGGGTCGCGTCGCGTTCCCTGCCGCCCGGAGCGACCACTCGGCGTCCGTCGCCGGCGGCACGTCGGCGGCGAGGGCAGCGACGGCTGACTGGGTGACCGGTCGCCGTGCCGGGGACGACAGCCGGCGGGGCCCCTTCAGCGCCGCTGCAGTTTTCGCGGTCCGGTCGATCGCATCCCGCCCGGCTCGGGCCGGTGGCACGAAACGGGGACGAACCGGCGCCGCCGCCGATTTGCGCTTTTCCGCGGCCCGGTTGCCGGTGGTGTGGGTCCGGCCGGTCCGGGACGGCCCGGGCGACGCGGCACCGGCGGCGGTATCGGGCACCGGCGACGAACCGCTGGAGCCCGCATCGGCCGCGGCGATGCCGCATCCGGCGGA
>JAPOHV010000098.1 GCA_029979305.1 Mycobacteriaceae bacterium
CAGCGCGACCATCACCACGCGGTCCTCGAAGCGCTCGAGATAGCGCTTCCCGTCGAAGGTCTTCAGGGTGTACGAGGTGTAGTACTTGAAGGCACCCAGGAACGTTGGGAACCGGAACTTCTTGGCGTAGGCGCGGTCCACCAACGTCTTGACGAAGTTGCGCGAGTACTGGTCGAGAACCTCACGCTCGTAATAGTTCTCGCGAATCAGGTAGTCGAGCTTCTCGTCGTAGTTGTGGAAGAAGACGGTGTTCTGGTTGACGTGCTCGAGGAAGTACTGCCGCGCGGCGAGCACGTCCTTGTCGAACTGGATCTCACCATTGGGCCCGTACAGGTTGAGCATCGCGTTGAGCGCGTGGTAATCCGTCTCCCCCGGCAGCGCGTGCGCGGTGGCATGCGCGGAGGTCTGGGTTACCGGCTCTGCAGCAGTGACGGTTGGTGACACGTGTCTTCCCTCTCTTGGACGTCGGCGTCCTTCCAGAATTGAGCTAGGCCCTCGCGCACGGCGAAAACGTCGTCGGTGGTTCCCATCAGTTCGAATCGGTAGAGAAACGGCACCCCGCACTTGCGGGAGACGACATTGCCCGCGTAGCAGTATTCGGCGCCGAAGTTGGTGTTGCCGGCCGCGATGACGCCGCGGATCAGCGATCGGTTGTGCTCGTTGTTCAGAAACGCGATGACCTGCTTGGGCACGTAGCCGCCCGCGTCAGGATCCGGGCCGTTCGCCCGGCCGCCGCCGTAGGTCGGAAGGATCAGGACGTAGGGCTCGTCCACCTCGATCCGGCCGTGCAGCGGGATCCGGATGGCCGGCAGCCCGAGTTTCTGCACGAAGCGGTGGGTGTTCTCCGAGACGCTGGAGAAGTAGACCACCCGCACCGGGCCCGCCCCGAGCGAGCCGCCGTCCGGGTCCATCGGACTCAGGCGCTGACGGCGGAGGCGTCGGGCCCGGCAGCAGCGCCGGCCCCCGCGAGGGCCTTGATGCGGTCCGGGCGGAACCCCGACCAGTGCTCGCCGTCGGCGACCACCACCGGCGCCTGCAGGTAGCCCAGCGCCATCACGTAGTCCCGGGCTTCGGGGACCTCGGTGATGTCCACGATCTCGTACTCGAGACCCTGCTTGTCGAGGGCCTTGTAGGTGGCGTTGCACTGGACGCAGGCCGGCTTGGTGTAGACGGTGATCGTCATGCGATGGGGCTCCTCGAGGGCGTTCCTGGGTGGTTCCGGCGGACCCGCGATCCGCGGGCCCACCGGCTGTGCAAACACTACACCTAGTGGCTGACAAACCGCGGAGGTACTACATATTCCGAATAACAATTGTGAAATTCCCTGGTCGTGAGCCTTCGCGGGGCGGCGCGCCCGGCGTGTCGCATGTCACAAACCGCCGCCGTCATCTCTACCAGCGGCCTCCGACAACTCCGCGCTAGCCGGCGTCGGGCGGCAGAGCGCGCGTTCCCGGTCGCTGCGGCCGCAGCGCCCGGGTGAACAGCACGTTCACCGGCTTCATCACGACGCCGAACGGCCACGGCGCGAACCGCTTGAAGGCGTAAAGCGCGCGAATGTCGAGCGAGGTGTAGATCAGGAAGCGATTCCGGGCCACACCGGCCAGGATCTTGTCGGCGGCCCGTTCGGGTGACACCGCATGCCCGGCGAAGCGGCGGACCCAGCGCTGCACCTGCGGGTCGTCGCGGTCCACCCCGGCGATCTGCACGGTCTGCACCAGCGGGGTGTTCACCGCGCCGGGCACCACCACCGACACCCCGATGCGGTGTTTGGCCAGGTCGAAGCGCAGCACCTCGGACAGTCCGCGCAGCCCGTACTTGCTGGCGCTGTAGGCGGCATGCCAGGGCAGCGGCACGATCCCGGCCGCCGAGGAGACGTTGACCAGCCGCCCGCCGCGGCCGGCGCCGACCGTCGGAGGTACGAAGCCCTCGATGACGTGGATCGGCCCCATCAGGTTCACCTCGACCATCGAGCGCCACTGCTGATGGCTGAGCCGGTCGACGGTGCCCCACGCCGAGATGCCGGCGATGTTCATCACGACGTCCATCGCGGGGTGGCGGGCGTGGACGTCGGCGGCGAAGTCGCTGACGGCGTCGAAATCGGTGATGTCCAGCGCGCGGTGCTCGGCCACCTCGGCCCCGGCCGCCTGCGCGGCCGTGACGGTCTCGGCCAGGCCGTCGGCGTTGACGTCGGTCAGATACAGCTGCGCCCCGTCGCGAGCCAGCCGCAGCGCGATCGCCCGCCCGATGCCGCTGGCCGCACCCGTCACCAGGACCCGTTTGCCGGTGAAGGTGTAGGTCATGTCCCGTCGGCCTTGCTGCCCCACAGCGATCGCAGCCACAGCGTCTCCAGCACCGCCACCGCCCGTGAGAGATCGCGGTCGGGTCCGGTGAACATGGTCTCCCCCGAGAGCGTCATCGCCGTGGCGCCGACCAGTATCCGCACCAACCCCCGCACGTCGTCGGTGACGGGATCTGCTGCGCCACTTCGGATCTCGGCTTCTACCACCGGCACGATCTGGTCGATCACGAGATCGTTGTAGCGGTCGAGGATCTCGCGGATCTCGGCGTCGGTGGCTCGGGCGGCATTGCAGGCCGACATCACCGGGTCGTTGTGGGCGTAGACCACGGCGGCGCTGCCGATCATCCGCTTGGCGAACTCGGTGGGAGTCTCGTCGTCACCGCGCGGGGCGAAGTCCCCGGTGAGGTCCTCGAGTTCGCCGGCGACGTCACCGAGGATGTGCGCGAGCACCGCGTACTTGGATTCGAAGTAGAAGTAGAAGCCCGAACGCGCCACGCCGGCCCGGTCGCTGATGGTGCTGACCGACAACTCGGCGAACGGTTGCTCGGTGAGCAGTTCGCGCACCGCCTGCACGATCGCGTGACGCTGGCGGTCGCCGCGGCGGCGCGGCGCGTCGCCAGCCTCCTGGTCCGCCTCGCGGGTAGCGCTCACCCGATCACCATGCACCACGCCACGCCCGGAAGGAAACTTGACAGGCGTCAACTGCGGTCGCGAAAATGGCATAACCGCCGGTCATAAGCCCTCGCAGGAGACCTCGATGCCGACCATCACCACCCAGCAGTACCTGCTGGACCAGGCCCGCCGCAAGCTCACTCCGACGCTGCAGACCATTCCCGGCATGGGCATCATCGAGGACCGGCTCCGCAAGCAGGACTGGCCGGAATGGCAGTTCTCCGAACCACCCGCCGGCAGCGGCCTCAAACCGGTCATGGGCAACTCCGGCCTGCCGCTGCTGGGCCACCTGATCGAGATCTTCCGCGGCGGTCCGGACTACGTCATCGAGATGTACCGCAAGTACGGCCCGGTGTACTACAGCGAGATGCCGGGCCTCAAAGCCGTTGCGGCCCTTGGGCCCGATGCCACCCAGGAAGTCTTCTCCAACCGCAACAAGGACTTCTCGACGGTGGCCTGGAATGACGTCATCGGCCCGTTCTTCGACCGGGGCCTGCTTCTCATGGACGGCGACGAGCACATGTTCCACCGCCGGATCATGCAGGAGGCGTTCACCCGCACCCGGCTGTCCGGTTACATCCGGCACATGGACACCGTCGCCACCAAGGTGGTGGCGCAGCACTGGCCGGTCGACGACAGGCGCTTCCTGTTCCTGCCGGCGATCAAGGAGCTCACCCTCGATATCGGCGCGGTGGTGTTCATGGGCCATCAGCCGGGCGTTGACCACGACCTGGTGACCAGGATCAAGGCGGCCTACGAGACGACGACCCGTGCCGGCGGCGCGATCATCCGCACCCCGGTGCCGCCGTTCAAGTGGTGGCGGGGAATTCAGGCACGCAGGGTCCTGGAGGACTACTTCGCAGCACGGGTCGCCGAGAAGCGTGGCTCGGAGGGCACCGACATGCTGACGGTGCTCACCCACGTCGCCGACGAGGACGGCAACACCTTCACCGACGCCGACATCGTCAACCACATGATCTTCCTGATGATGGCCGCCCACGACACGTCGTCGTCGACCATGACGACGATGGCCTACCACCTGGCGGCGAATCCCGAATGGCAGGACCGCCTGCGCGAGGAGGGTGACCGGATCGGCGACGGACCGCTCGACATCGACACCCTCGACAAGCTCGAGACCTGGGATCTGGTGATCAACGAATGCCTGCGCATGATGACGCCGTTGCCGTTCAACATCCGGCGGGCCGTGCGGGACACCTCGATCCAGGGCTACTTCGTGCCGGCCGGGACCAACATCAACCTGTGGCCGGGCATGAACCACCGGCTGCCCGAACTGTGGGACGACCCGCACAAGTTCGACCCGGACCGGTTCGCCGAACCGCGATCCGAGCACAAGCGGCACCGTTACGCCTTCGCCCCGTTCGGCGGCGGCGCGCACAAGTGCATCGGCCTGGTGTTCGGCCAGTTGGAGATCAAAGCGGTGATGCACCGGGTGCTGCGCAACTACCGCCTCGAACTGCCCCACCCCGGCTACACACCCCGCTACGACTACGCCGGGATGCCACTGCCCGTCGACGGCATGCCGATCGTGCTGCGGCCCTTGAAGTAGCCGTGGGCGCCTCAGGCCAGTGACAGGAAGAGTTTCTCCAGTTCGGCCTCGGTCATCGGCGTCTTGCCGTCGGCCGACTCCCCCAGCACGCATTCCCGAAGGCCGGTGGCCACGATCTTGAAGCCGGCCCGGTCCAGCGCGCGCGACACCGCGGCGAGCTGGGTGACGATGTCCTTGCACTCGCGGCCCTGCTCGATCATCGAGATGACGCCTGCCAGCTGCCCCTGAGCGCGGCGCAACCGGTTCAACACGTCGGTGATGGCGGTTTCGTCACCAACCATGGCGTTGGCCTTCCTGATCCGATGAAAACTACCGTTGTGGCAAGGGTACCCGCCGGGGTATCACCCCGGGGTCGACGAGAATCTTGCGCAGCGGGCAGCGCGCGTAGTGGGCGCACATGAACGCCATCCCGCCGGCGATGGCCGCGACGATCCCGACCGCCATGCCGAGCCAGATATTGGCCTCCTCGGCCAGTACCAGTGCGGCCATGGCGAGCACGAACCAGCCGAACGCCTTGCGCAGTGTCGCCGCCTCGACGTAGGAGGTCAGCCGGCCGCCGATGACACTGCCGACCACCGCGGCGGCGGTGACCATGCCGGCGAGCTTCCAGTCGATGACCTCGCCGGACAGGTGGCCCGCGAACCCGGCGAAGGACTGCATCGAGATCACCACCAGCGAGGTGCCGACGGCCACCGGCATCGGCAGCCCGCCGAGCAGTGCCAGCGCGGGCACCAGCAGGAATCCCCCGCCGGCGCCGACCAGTCCGCTGATCATCCCCACGACGGCGCCCTGAAGCACGATCCTGGCGATCGGGAGCGGTCCGGCCGACTCGTCGGCGATATCCCGCCGGCCGCGCAGCATCGCGACGGCCGCCGCGATCATGATGAGCGAAAAGGCGATCAGCAGCACGTTGCCGGGAACCAGGTGGGCCAGCCGGCCGCCGGCGTAGGCCCCGCCCATGGCCGCGGCGCCGAACACCGCCGCCACCTTCCAGCGCACCCGGCCGGCCCGGGCGTGGGTGATCGCCCCGACCGCACTGGTCACCCCCACCACGAGCAGCGAGGTCGCGATCGCCGGCTTGGGCTCCAGCCCGGCGACGTAGGCGAGCAGCGGCACCGTCAGGATCGAGCCGCCGCCGCCGAGCAGACCCAGCGAGATGCCGACGAAGACGGCCAGGGCGACGGTGAGCGCGATCATGGGCGGGGCGATTCCGTTCTGCGTCAGATACCCAAGGGGGTATGTTGGCACCATGATAGTCATACCCACGGGGGTACTGGCAAGAACCTGACACGCCGAGATTGCCGCCACGCAGGGCCCGACCCGCACTTCGACTGCGTCACTGCAGTCTCGGCGGAATAGACATACCCCCCGGGGTACTTATACTGGATACCTGCAAGGCAACCGAAAGGAATCACCCATGGCCACCGTCGAGCTCACCGCGGCCGACTTCGAGACCACCGTCACCGAGAAGCCCATCGTGCTGGTCGACTTCTGGGCGTCCTGGTGCGGACCGTGCCGCGCCTTCGCGCCGGTGTTCGACCGCTCGGCGGCCTCGCATCCCGACATCGTTCACGCCAAGGTCAACACCGAGGTCGAGCAGCAGCTGGCGGCCGCGCTGCAGATCCGGTCGATCCCGACGATCATGGCGTTCCGCGACGGCGTGCTGCTGTTCGCGCAGCCCGGCGCGCTGCCCGCCGCCGCGCTGGAGGAGTTGATCACCAAGATCAAAGAGGTCGACATGGACGAGGTGCGCGCGCAGATCGCCGCACAGGCCGAGGCCACCAACGCGTAACCTGAGCAACCCAGGAGGAAAGAATCATGTGCTACCCAGTTCAGTGCCCGCGCTGCCACAAGACCACCTGGGACGGCTGCGGCCAGCATGCCGAGCAGGTGATGAGCGAGGTGCCCAAAGCTCAGCAGTGCACCTGTAACACCCAGCGCTGACCCGCTAGTCGAGCAGCTCCTGGGCCGGCCGGGTCTCCCCGTTCGAGCGCAGCGCCGAGCGCAGGAAGAACGTCCCGGTCACCTCGTTGAGCACGATCGTTCCGATGATCACCGCCGATAGCCGCGGGCCGATCTTCGGGAACTGCTCGGCGACGGCCGAGGCCAGCGCCAGCGCGATGCCGGCCTGCGGCACGAAGGCCCGCCATGCGGTGCGGCGCACCACCGCCGGCTG
This sequence comes from Mycobacteriaceae bacterium, assembly GCA_029979305.1. Lineage (GTDB taxonomy): Bacteria > Actinomycetota > Actinomycetes > Mycobacteriales > Mycobacteriaceae > Mycobacterium. Next base: position 6,715 of record JAPOHV010000098.1, read on the forward strand.
CCGGGCCGCCGCCATCGCCGCCGTGGAGCCGGCCCACAGTCCCGCGATCCGCAGCGCCCACAGCGCGATTGCCGATCCGAAGGCCGCCACCAGTGTGCCCACGTGCAGTCCGAGACCCACGAGGGTGAAGAACACCACGTAGGCCCACGGCGCCAGGCGGTCCAGAAGCTCGGCGAAGGTGTCCCGGGCCGGGGAGAGATTCGCGACCAGCAGTCCCGCGACCGTCGCGACCAGTAGCTCCTCGATCTCCAGGTCCACCCCGAACCGCGCGTGCGCCGCGACCTCGACGGTGTTGACCAGCCAGACCGCGAGGCCGGCCAGCAGGACACTGAGCACGATCGCCTCGGTCCGGGGGACCCGGCGCATCACCTGGTCGAACAGCACACCGAGCAGTGCCCCGCCGACGACCGCCAGCCCCAGACCGAGGCCGATGGTGCCGGCCAGGCCCGACGGCGACGCCGCCGCGGAGCGGCCCAGCAACACCTTCGCGACCGTGATCGCGACGGCGAACAGCGACACGACGATGACGTCCATCACGACGGTGGTGCCGAGGACGAACCGGGTGAACGGCCCGGCCGCCCGGGACTCCGAGACCACGGCGATGGCGACCGGGGGGGAGAGTGCGAGCAGCACCGCCCCGGCCAGAATCGCCACCGCGAGGCGGACCGCCGCCGGCTCGGAGGAGCCGATCGCGACGAACAGATAGCTGCCGACGACGAGCGGGACGCAGCTGCTCAAACCGACCACCTGCAGGCTGATCGGCGTCAGTTGCGGCTTGATCTCGGCCCAGATGAGATGGCTGCCGGCGATCAGGCCGATCAGCACCAGCATGGCCGGACTGACCACCGGCAGGGCGAGTTCGGCGGCGTCGTCGGCCGAGGAGTTGATGACCCCGACGACCGCTCCGACGGCCATGTAGACGGGCAGCCGCGGGATGTGGAAGCGCGCAAGCAGGCCGCCGACGAGGTAGGAGACAGCGCACAGCGCTGCGAATACGGCGACGTCGTCATGCTCCACTGTGAGTTGCCCCCTATCGCTTCGGGCCCGCCGCGAGGGCGTCGTAGATCGGTTCACCGCGCAGCAGGTTGGACATCGCGTAGGAGCCGAAGCACGCCGCGAGCATGGGCAGGAAAAGCTGGTAGCAGCCGGTCATCTCCAGGCAGATCACGACTCCGGTCAGCGGGGCGCTGATGGTGGCGGTGAAGAACGCGGCCATCCCGGCGACCGCGAACGCCGACGCCGACGGCACGAGATCCGGCACGACCGAATGCGACAGCGATCCGAACGCCGCGCCGGCGAGAGCGCCCAGGGCGATGATCGGCGCGAAGATGCCGCCGGGCGTCGCGGCCGCGTAGCTGAGCGGCCCGGTGAAGAAGCGGACCAGCGCGACGGACGCCAGCATCGCGAAAGCCATGTCGCCCGAGAGGATTTCCTCGGTCAGGGCGCCCCCGCCGGTGACGTCGTCGGGGAGGAACCAGCCCACGACGGCGACGACCGCGCCGATGGCGAAGGCACGCGGCACCACCGGCATCCGGCCCAGCGGGTTGCGCGGTGCGGCGAGTGTGAGGATGAGCCGGTTGTAGAGCAGGCCGAGCACACCCAGGACGATTCCGAGTACGACGTACAGCCAGAGGTTCGCGATCGGGCCGGCGACCGCGTCGGGCACCGAGTACTCCTCCCGCATGCCGAAGATCCCGCGCTGGACTGCCGCCGCGGCCATCGCCGCGGCGGCGGCGAGGGTGAAGGGCAGCGGGGTGGCCTTCTTGAGGACCTCCTCGAGAATGAAAACCGTTGCGCCGACGGGGGCGTTGAAGGCTGCGGCGACTCCCGCGCTCGACCCCGCCGCCATCAGCGGCTTCCAGGCATCCTCCAGCCCGTGGAAGAAGCGCCCGACGCGGTCTCCGATCACCGCGCCTATCTGGACCAGTGGACCCTCCCGGCCGAGCACCAGACCAGAGGAGAGCGCGATCAGACCACCGACGAACTTGACCGGCAACACCCGGCGGTGGTCGGGGTGGCCGGACCCGCGCAGGACCGTCTCGACGTGCGGGATGCCACTGCCGGCGGCCGCCGGGGAGAACCGGCGGACCAGCCACGCGGCGAACGCCGCGCAACACCCGGCCGCGGCGGCGAACAGCGCGATGCCGATACCGGACGGCAGGGCGGACAGCGTCTCGACGAGGTCGAGACGCAACCGGTTGCCGAACTTCAGCGAACGCATGAACGCGACCCCGACGAATCCGGTCGCCGTTCCGATCACCAGGGCGCCGGCGATGAGGAGCAGCGGTTCCCGGGTGCCGGGCGGGAATTCGTCGGGGAGAGTGACGGGCTCGATCACAGCGGCGGCTTCGGCTTCAGCCGAAGGGTCCCTCGCCGGCGGCCACCGCGGCGCCCAGCCCCATCAGCGTGACCGCGGAGGCGTGCAACCGCTCCCCCGCTTCGCGGCTCGCCCTGCCGGCCAGGTGACGCGCCCAGGTGCCCTCGATCACGACGCCGAGCTTAAGGCAGGCCAACGCCAGGTACCAGTCGAGATGTGCGGTGCGCCGGCCGCCGGCGGCGTAGTAGGCCTCCAGCAGTTCGCCGCGGGTGGCCAGCCCGCCGAGTTCGGCAAGATGTCCGGCCGACCCGAGCGGGTCGGGCGGCATCGGCCAGCACACCAGCATCCAGCCGAGGTCGAGCAGCGGGTCGCCGATCGTGCACATCTCCCAGTCGACGAAGGCGGCCACCTCGGGAACCTCGCGGCACAGCATGGTGTTGTTGAGGTGGATGTCGCCGTGAACGATGCCGGGCTGATAGTCCGGGGGCTGACGCGCTTCGAGCCAGTCGCAGAGCTCGTCGACGCCGGGCAGCGAGTCGTGGACGTAGCCGTCCTGGGACCGGTAGGCCGCTACAGATGAACGCCATTGCGGGACTTGCCGTTCCAGAAACGAGCCGGGGCGCTTCCAGTCCTCCAGCGGGCTGCCCTGCCAAGGTGCCCGGCCCAGCCTGGCGACGTCGGCGGCGTAGTTGAGCCCGACCCGGTGGCGCATCGCCGGGTCGGTGACGTAGGCCGGGGCGATCTCGTTGCCCGGGTTGAACCCGTCGACCTCTTCCATCAGGTAGAAGACGACGCCGAGGACGCCGGTGTCCTCGCACGCGGCGACGATCGGCGGGTGCGGCACGCCGCTGCCGGCCAGCGTGCGCAGCACGGCGATCTCGCGGAGCATGGTCCGGTCGCTGTTCGGCCGTGGGTGCGGCGGCGGCCGGCGCAGCACCAGCGGCCGGCCGTCGAGCATCAGCCGCACCACCACGTTCTGGCTGCCGCCGGTCAGCGGCACCACGTCGGTCACCGTCGAACCAATGCCCTGTTCGCGCACCCAGCCGGTCAGGGCCGCCACGGCCGCGTCGTCGAGTGTGCCGGTGATCCCGGGCACCATCGGCTCAGCCATCGCGCCGGGTCAAGATCAGCAGATCCGCGGAAGCTGTTCGCCCAGTTCGCGTTCCACCACCCGGGTGGTGCCGAACGGGGTGCGCATCACCACCATGCCCGGATGCTCGGCCACCGCGCGGCCGATGATCGCCGCGGCCGCGCCCTCCGGCCGGGCGCGCATCGCCGCCAGCACGGCCTCGCTGTGCGCGGGGTCGACGAAGGCCACCATCTTGCCCTCATTGGCCACCTGAAGCGGGTCCAGGCCGAGGAATCCGCATGCCGAGGCCACGGTTTCGGGCACCGGGATGGCCGCTTCGTCGAGTTCGACGCCGACGCCGGCGGTACGGGCGATCTCGACGGTTGCCGCGACCAGTCCGCCCCGCGTCGGATCACGCAGTGCGTGAATGGAATTCGGGTCCTCGACCGAATCCAGCATGGCTGCGACCAGCCGGTGCAACGGCGCGCTGTCGGTGGTCACGGTGGTTCCGAAGTCGATGCCCTCGCGCACGCTCATGATCGCCACACCATGCTCGCCGATGTCGCCCGACACGATGATGTGGTCACCGGGCCGGGCCTGTTCGGGTCCGATCCGCACGCCTTCGGGAACCACACCGACACCGGCGGTGTTGACGAAAAGCCCATCGGCGCCGCCTTTTCCGACAACTTTGGTGTCGCCGGTGACGATGTCGACCCCGGCCTCGGCGGCGGCCCGGCCCATGGCGTGCGCGACCGCCCCGAGGACCTCGATCTCCAGGCCCTCTTCGAGGATGAACCCGGCGGTCAGCGCCAGCGGCTGGGCGCCGCTGCAGGCCAGGTCGTTGATGGTGCCGTTGACGGCGAGGTCGCCGATGTTGCCGCCCGGGAAGAACAGCGGGTTGACCACGTAGGAGTCGGTGGTCAGCGCGATCCGGCTGCCGTGGGCCGCCAGCACCGCGGAGTCGCGGGCCG
>JAPOHV010000216.1 GCA_029979305.1 Mycobacteriaceae bacterium
CGTCAGACCCAGCCGTCGCCGGGACTGCAGGTCCGCCGTCATCCGGAACACCGGCGCGGGCAGCAGGTGCACCTCGTCGTAGATGATCAGCCCCCAGTCGCGGCTGTCGAACAGTTCGAGGTGGCGATACTCGCCCTTGGTGCGCCGGGTGATCACCTGATAGGTGGCGATGGTGACCGGGCGGATCTCCTTGCGTTCACCGGAGTACTCACCGATCTCGTTCTCGGTCAGCGACGTCCGGGCGATCAGCTCACGCTTCCACTGCCGGCCCGCGACCGTGTTGGTCACCAGAATCAGCGTGGTGGCCGACGCTTTGGACATCGCCGCGGCGCCAACGATGGTCTTGCCGGCACCGCACGGCAGAACCACCACCCCGGAGCCACCAGCCCAGAACGAGTCGCATGCCATCTCCTGGTAGTCACGCAACTCCCAGCCGTCCTGAACCAGGCTGATGGCGTGCGACTCGCCGTCGACGTAGCCGGCGAGATCCTCGGCCGGCCAGCCGATCTTGAGCAGCATCTGCTTGATGCGGCCCCGCTCACTGGGGTGCACGATCACGGTGTCGTCGTCAATCCGCTCGCCCAGCATGGGAGCGATCTTCTTGTTGCGAAGCACCTCTTCGAGTACGGCACGGTCCAGGCTGATCAGCGTCAGGCCGTGGGCTGGGTGTTTGACCAGTTGAAGGCGCCCGTAGCGGGCCATCGTGTCGACGATGTCGACCAGCAGGGGCTGCGGCACCGCATAGCGGGAGAATGTGACGAGCGCGTCGACGACCTGCTCGGCGTCATGTCCGGCGGCGCGGGCGTTCCACAGCGCCAGCGGCGTGATCCGGTAGGTGTGCACATGCTCGGGGGCGCGCTCGAGTTCGGCGAACGGCGCGATGGCGGCCCGGGCTTCCCCGGCCCGCTCGTGATCCACTTCCAGCAGGACCGTCTTGTCGCTCTGCACGATCAGCGGGCCGTCCATCATCGGCCGTCCACTTCTGTCAGCTCGCTGGTCGCCACGGGTTTCACTGTAGGCGAGGCCACCGACACCGAAGACCTCCGCGCGGTCTGCGGGATCACGACTCCGTCGCCGCCGTCACCGAGGTGACGCGGTGCACGGCGAACTCCCGGGGCCGGCCCTGGGTGGGATCCCATGCCACGAGTTGCCCGCTGGCCACCGTCAGGGGACGTACCAGTCGCTGCGTGGCCACACCCGCGTGATCGACATAGCCGATCAGGACGTCCTTGCCGTATTCGGCGGCTTGCAACAGCAGCGCCATGGCGACCGCCGGATCCAGCCGGGCACCGGCCAATGGATTGCGTTCGACCTTTCGCAGCACCTCGACCACCGCAGCGAGGGACTGCGCACTCGGCTTGGTCATCGGCCGGAGCAGCCGCCGGGTGATGGTGGCCGGCACCCGCGCCGCGCGCCGGCGAAGGTCCACCACGGCACCCGAGGAGTTCTCCGCGGCCGGGGCGAATCCCGCCGCCCGCAGCGTCGTGAGCAGCTCCGAGATGGGCGCCTGGGACACCGCCACCGTGGGTGCGAGCAGACGCACCTCCAGATCGGCCATGCCGGGCGCGGCAAGAGCGTGTGCCAGCAACGCGGTGTCGTCGCAACGGATGAAGGATGTCGCAACCCCCACTCGCAGCTGCCCGTGCCGGCGTGCGACATCCTTGATGAGGTAGGTGAGTCCCTGCGGCACAGGTGTTTTCGAGTGCCGCTCGAAGAAGCTCTGCAGTGCCTCGGCGCTGCGGCCGGTGTCCAGTGCATGCCGGACGGACTGCTCGCTGACCCGGTAGACCATCGCCGCGCCGGCCGATTCCACGCACGCGACCACCGCCAGTTCATCGGCGAGATCCCTCTGAAGCGGACCGGGCACGACGACGGTCAGATCAGCCTGAACGAGAAAGTGGTCGATGGGCGCAGGCAGGATGCGGGCCATCGCCGCGGCGGCCTGCTGCTCACCCTCTGCGAGCAGCACGCGCGCCGGCCCGGAGAGCGCACCCCGGCCGGTGAACCCCAACGCGTGTGCCTCCTCGAGCAGGTGGCCGACGGGCTCGGGCCGCAGCCGTGCGGCCCACCTGGGCCGGCGCCAGCTCAACGCGCGCGACGCGCTGATGGTGTCCACCCCCGCACCCTCGGGCAGTTCGGCGAGTACGTCGAGCAGCAGCCGGCGGTCCAGCGGCGCGGCTGTCGAGTACAGCGAATCGGTCAGTGCCGCATACGGTTTACCGTCCGGACCTCGCTGGCCGATGAGCCCGGGACGGGAAGGCAGCTCAAGCCACGCGGTGGCCAGCTGCAGCCATCGGGCGTTGACGGCGGCCTCGAGGAACCTGTCGGCTGCGAGCGTAGGTGCCCAATACGTCGATTGCGAGTCGTCGGGCTCGGCATCCGGCGCACCGCTGGAGATGAGTCCGGCGAATGCGGTCAGTTCGAGGATCAAGCCCAGCCGCGGTTCGTCGATCCCGGTGGTCTTGCTGAGCCTCTTGGCCTCCCGGACGCCAAGACCGCCGCTGCGCAGTTCGGGAACCGGGGCCGCAGAGAGCGTTTCGAGGACCACCTCCACCTGGCGCAGCAGTTCCATCGCGGCCCCCGCAGCCGACGCGTCGGCGTCCTTCGCCGAGACGGTGCTGACGACGGGATCGGGGGCGGTGAGCCCGGACGGGCCTGACTCCTCGCCACGCAGCACCTGGCCCACGGCACGCGGCAGGATCACCGTCTCGTCGTCGATCAGCCGCAGCAGTCCCGCGGCGAGCAGTCGCTGCACCGGACGATCCGACGGTGTGCCCGGGGCGGCGTCGCGGGTTCGGCCGACCGGCGAGCCGGTGCTCAGTCGATCCAGAACCTCGCGGGCCGGCTCGTCGAGAGCGGCGACGGCGGCGGCGATGTCGGCCGCGGGGCGAGCATCCTCCAGCAGGGCCTGACCCGGATACCAGGGCAGCGCGGCCGCCGCCTCGCCTGCGACCCGCACCTCCTCGCCTCCCCACACCAGGGCCCGCTCCCGCAGCACGGACAGCGCCGCCGTCAACTCGTCCTCGGAGAGGCCCGCGCCGATCAGCGTCCGCAGGCCGGCGACCGGCACCGCCGCCGCGTCGGCCCCGAGGACCAGCAGTCCGTCCAGTACCGCGAGGTGGCGGAAGTCGAGATCGTCGGTCGCGACCTTCACCGATTGTCGTGAGGTGGCCCGGGCGGCCAGCGCGGCGATGCTGCCCGGTGTCGGCTGCGCGAGGTCGGGCCGCAACTCCAGGAGGCGAACCAGCGGCCCGTCGGGCAGGTCGGCCAGCCACGAGCCCAGGGACAGCGCCGTTCCGGTCATTGCTGACCAGCGTAAAACAGCAGCGATTGCCGCGTGTCCGGCGTACAGATGTCACAATGGGGACGTGGCTTCGAACAAGATCAGGTACGTCGACAACGGCTGGCCCACCCGGGACCCGGACGACCACCCGGTGAGTGAACTCGCCTCCGATCTGGTGGGAGCGCTGTCCCCGTTCGGGACCATCGTGTTCCCGGTGCCCGCCGCCACCCTGCCGTACATCCACCCGGTCACCGTCGTCAACAGGTGCCCAGCGAGCCGCACCGCCGCCTCTCGCACCTGGACGACGACGGCGCGGC
>JAPOHV010000075.1 GCA_029979305.1 Mycobacteriaceae bacterium
CTACGTTCTGCACCTCATCGACACGCCCGGTCACGTCGACTTCACCTACGAGGTGTCGCGCGCGCTGGAGGCCTGCGAGGGCGCGGTGCTGCTGGTCGACGCCGCCCAGGGCATCGAGGCGCAGACGCTGGCCAACCTGTATCTGGCGCTGGACCGGGACCTGACGATCATCCCGGTGCTCAACAAGATCGACCTGCCCGCCGCCGACCCCGACCGCTACGCCGGCGAACTGGCCCACATCATCGGCTGCGACCCCGGCGACGTGCTGCGGGTATCGGGCAAGACCGGCGAGGGTGTGGCGGCCCTGCTCGACGAGGTGGTGCGCCAGGTGCCCGCCCCCACCGGTGACGCCGACGCCCCGGCGCGGGCGATGATCTTCGACTCGGTCTATGACATCTACCGCGGCGTGGTGACCTATGTGCGGGTTGTCGACGGCAAGATCACGCCGCGGGAAAAGATCAAGATGATGTCTACCGGCGCGACCCACGAACTGCTCGAGGTGGGCATCGTCTCCCCGGAACCCAAACCCACCGAAGGCCTCGGCGTCGGCGAGGTGGGCTACCTGATCACCGGGGTGAAGGACGTCCGGCAGTCCAAGGTCGGCGACACCGTCACCAGTGCGCGGGGCGGCGCCGCCGAGGCGCTGACCGGGTACCGCGAGCCCAAGCCGATGGTGTACTCCGGGCTCTACCCGGTGGACGGATCGGACTACCCGAATCTGCGCGACGCGCTGGACAAGCTGCAACTCAACGACGCCGCGCTCACCTACGAGCCGGAGACCTCGGTGGCGCTGGGGTTCGGTTTCCGCTGCGGCTTCCTGGGCCTGCTGCACATGGAGATCACCCGGGAACGGCTGGAGCGCGAGTTCGATCTGGACCTGATCTCCACCTCGCCCAACGTCGTTTACCGGGTCATTCAGGAGGACGGGACGGAGAAGATCGTCACCAATCCCTCGGACTGGCCGTCGGGCAAGATGCGCGAGATCTACGAACCGGTGGTCAAGTGCACGGTGATCGCGCCGAGCGAGTTCATCGGCACCATCATGGAGCTGTGCCAGTCCCGGCGCGGCGAACTCGGCGGAATGGACTACCTCTCGCCGGAACGCGTGGAACTGCGCTACACCATGCCGCTGGGCGAGATCATCTTCGACTTCTTCGATTCGCTGAAGTCGCGCACCCGCGGCTACGCCAGCCTGGACTACGAGGAGGCCGGCGAGCAGCAGGCCGATCTGGTCAAGGTGGACATCCTGCTGCAGGGCGAGCCCGTCGATGCCTTCAGCGCCATCGTGCACAAGGACTCCGCGCAGGCCTACGGCAACAAGATGACGGTCAAGCTCAAGGAGTTGATCCCGCGCCAGCAGTTCGAAGTGCCGGTGCAGGCGGCGATCGGTTCGAAAATCATTGCGCGCGAGAATATCCGGGCGATCCGCAAGGACGTGCTGGCCAAGTGCTACGGCGGTGACATCACCCGCAAGCGCAAACTGCTGGAGAAGCAGAAGGAGGGCAAGAAGCGGATGAAGACCATCGGGCGGGTCGACGTGCCGCAGGAGGCCTTCGTCGCCGCGCTGTCCACCGACGCGGCCGGCGACAAGCCGGGTGAGAAGACCCGGAAGTAGGGCACATCACTGGTCGGCGCGCGGTGGCCGCACCGCGGATCATCGGGCTGGCACTGGGTGTCGCCGTCGTCGCCGGTTGCGGGCCGACGGTGGGCGGCAGCGCGGTGAGCCCGCAGATCGACTTACGGGAGGCGCTGCCCAGTGCCGATCAGGTCGACCGGGCCGTGGGCAATCCGCTCGACCCGACAGCTCTGCCCCTGGTGGGCGGAATTGATCTGCTGCCCAACGGTATCCGTGACAGCGCCCAGGTGAGTCCGCTGGACTGTCTGGGGGCGGCGACCCCGCTGATGCGGGTGGTCTACGAGCGCGGTGACGTCCATCAGGTCGCGCTGCAGGACTTCGCCCGCTACGGCGCCGGCATGACGGTCTCCAGCGTGCACACCGGTGTGGTTCGGTTCGGCTCGGAGGCCGAAGCCGGCCGGATGTTCGATGAGTTCGTCGCGCAGTGGCGTTCCTGTGCGCGCACCCGGGTCAGCGTGCAGGTCACCGAGAGTTCCGCGCTGGAGTGGACGGTCACCGATGTGCGGGAGAACGACCGGATCCTGTCGGCGACGATCCTCAGCGCGGACGCCGGCGAGTCGGCGTTTCCCACGGAGCACGCCCTCGGGCTGGCCGCCGACTGCATCGTCGAGGCCGACGTCGCGGTGACCGACGCGGTGCCCACCCGGCGGGAAGCGACCGGCCGGGCGGCCGAACTGGTGGCGATGATGCGGGACAACGTCACCCGCGGACGCTGAGATCAGACCGGCGGGCAGGCCGTCGCCCGGGCCGACCTCGCTCGCCTCTGATCAGCGCGGCGCGCTGACCGCTAGTCGGTGCCGGGAAGGCCGCGACCCATCCACGGGTACACGGGCTGATTGGCCGGCGGCGCCTTGACGCCCGGCTGGGCCTTGATCGCAACGCTGCCGTTGGTCTTGCACTTGTTGATTCCGTTCACGTCGTCGCAGACCGGCCGCGCCTGACTGACAGGTGCCGAGATCACCGCGCCGGCTGCGATCCCGGCGGCTGCCGCCACAACGACGGCGAAAAGTTTGTGGCTCATAAACTTTGACGGTACGTACCGCGGTCCGGTGTGTCACGACACTCATAGAGTTGGCACACATTTCCTGCGCCCCGACAGCTTTGGCGCTCAGACCGGCGCGTTGGCCGGCTGGAACACCCCGGTGCCGTCGGCCTGCTCCTCGGCCCGGATCACATGCACCACGGCGTTGATCAGCGCCAGGTGGGTGAACGCCTGCGGGAAGTTGCCCAGATGGCGCCCGGTGCTCGGTTCGATCTCCTCGGCGTAGAGGTGCAGCGGGCTGGCGAACGACAGCAGTTTCTCGCACAGATGCCGTGCCCGGCTGACTTCGCCGATCTCGACCAGTGCCGAAACCAGCCAGAACGAGCAGATGGTGAAGGAACCCTCCTCGCCGGACAGGCCGTCGTCGGTCTCCTCGGTGCGGTACCGCAGCACCAGGCCGTCCTCGGTGAGTTCGTCGGCGATGGCCAGCACGGTGGCCCGCACCCGCGGGTCGTTGGATGGAAGGAACCGCAACAGCGGTACCAGTAGCAGCGAGGCGTCCAGGGCGTCGCTGCCGTAGCGCTGCGTGAAGACCCCGCGCGAGTCCACCCCGTGAGCCAGGATGTCGGCCTTGATCTCCTCGGCGATCGCCCGCCACTGCTCGGCGAAATGTCGGCTGCCCTGCAACTCCGCCAGTTTCGCGCCCCGGTCCAGGGCCACCCAGCACATCACCTTCGAGGAGGTGAAGTGCTGCGGTTCGCCGCGCACCTCCCAGATGCCGCGGTCGGGTTCGCGCCAGTGCGCGATGGCCTCGTCGACCTGTTCCTTGAGCACCGGCCACAGCGCATCGGAGATGTTCTCCCGCGACTTGCAGTGCAGGTACACCGAATCGAGCATGGTGCCCCAGATGTCGTGCTGGCGCTGGTCGAAGGCGCCATTGCCGATACGCACCGGCCGTGCCCCGTCATAGCCGGACAGGTGATCGAGTTCGGCTTCGACGAGTTCGCGTTCGCCGCCTACGCCGTACATCACCTGGAGTGGGTGGCGTTCGCCGTTGTTGGCGCCGGAGACGTCGGCGATGAAGGAGAAGAAGTCGTCGGCCTCCCGGTCCAGACCCAGGGTGTAGAGACCCCACAGTGCGAACGTGGAGTCGCGCACCCAGGCGTAGCGATAGTCCCAGTTGCGCTCTCCGCGTGGGGTTTCCGGCAACGAGGTGGTACTGGCAGCCAGCAGCGCCCCGGTGGGGGAGTAGGCCAGGCCCTTCAGTGTGAGCGCGCTGCGCTGCAGGTACGCCCGCCACGGGTGGTCGGGGAAGTGCCCGACGTTGATCCACTGCCGCCACGCCTCGGCGGTCTGCCACATCTTCTCGGCGGCGTCCTCGTAGGTCTGCGGCGAGGGGTGATCCGACCAGGACAGTGCGACGAAGATGTTGTCGCCCTCTTTCAGCCGGGTGCGGGCCCGCGCCTCCCTGCCCTCCAGCCCGATCCGCAGGTTGGTGGTCAGTCGCAGCCTGGGATGGGCGTCGGGGTCGGTGTGTGCCTGCGCGACCGCCTCGCCATAGGCGTGGGCCGAATATGCCCAGTCGGCGGTGATGCGGCCGTAGTCGAACGCCGGCTCACAGTTCATCACCAACTCGACGGTGCCGCTCACGCAGCGCACCGTGCGCAGCAGGATGTGCTCGGCGTCCCAGTCCATCGGGGTGCGCCGGTGAGTGCGCGAGCGCTCCTCGACGTCATGCCAGGGGCCCATCGCCAGCGCGTCGCGCACGATCACCCACCCGGTGGGGGTCTGCCAGGTGGTCTCCATGATGAGGCTGCCGGGCAGATAGCGGCGCGCGGCCGGCACCGAGACGCCGTAGGGGGCGAGGCGGAAATGGCCGGCGCCGCGGTCCAGGATCGACCCGAAAACGCTCGGCGAATCCGGCCGGGGCACGCACATCCACTCGACCGACCCAGCCGAGGAGATCAGGCAGGTGTTCTCGCAGTCCGACAGGAACGCGTAGTCGGCGATCGGCGGAAAGGGGCTGCGGTGCGTGCCGGCCGCACCGTCGTGCTGCCGGATGTCAGCGTCCTTACCTGCGGGTTGGGCATGCAGAACCATCCCGTCATCATGGGCGTGCAGGGTCTGCGCCGTCCGCCGAACCGGTCAGAAACGCCCACCGGGGCTTAGGGTGGTGCCGTGTCGGGATTCCTGAGCTGGTGGGACGGCTTCGAGCTGTGGCTGTCCGGGCTGGGATTCGTCCCGCAGACCCTGATCGTCATGCCGGTCGTGCTGGTGCTGGCCTACGGCGTCGCGCAGGCGATCGACGCGGTGCTGGGCGGCGGCATTCGGGCGGTGCGCCGGTTGCGTGGCAGCGGCGACTCCGCTGAAGAGGTGGGCAGGTGAGCGGCATGCCGCGGTCCCGGGTGACGCTGGCGTTGGTCGCCCTGCTGCTCCTCGTGGTGGTGGTCTGGCTGCTCAACCGCTGATCGTCAGGCGGCAGTCGGGCCTCTGTTAGGCTGCGGGCCATGCGATCGGTGTCCGTTTCCAGTACCTCCCCGGTGCTGTCCGTCGCTGCCTGCACCTGCTGTTGTCGCTGAACCCTCCTGCCCGTCTCGAACCGGTGGTGGTCGCAGCATTGTCGTGTGTGAACCTCATGTTGGCGTGACGGGCGCGCGTCCTCCTGATCCTCCCGACGAGAAAGGCACGTCCATGTTCGAGTCCGTTTCCGCTGAGGCCCCGGCCAAGCCCCACGGCAGGCCGCTGCGCCACTGGCGCACCGCCGCGGCACTGGCAGTCGCCGCCACCGTCCTCACCGGCTGCGGCTGGGGCACCAGCGACGTCGTCGGCAGCGATGCCACCGACGCCGAAACCACCCTGACGCTGGTCGCCTACGCCGTGCCCGAACCGGGCTGGAGCCGGATCATCCCGGCCTTCGCATCCACCCCGGAGGGCAAGGGGGTGGCGGTGACCACCTCCTACGGCGCCTCCGGTGACCAGTCCAGGGCTGTGGTCGACGGCAAGCCCGCCGACATCGTCAACTTCTCCGTCGAACCCGACGTCACCCGGCTGGTCAAGGCGGGCAAGGTCGCCCCGGACTGGAACACCGACGTGACCAAGGGCATCCCGTTCGGCTCGGTGGTGTCGTTCGTGGTTCGCGACGGCAATCCCAAGAACATCAAGGACTGGGACGATCTGCTGCAGCCCGGTATCGAGGTGGTCACCCCCAGCCCGTTGAGTTCCGGCTCGGCCAAGTGGAACCTGTTGGCGCCGTATGCCGTCAAGAGTGACGGCGGCAAGAACCAGCAGGCTGGCCTGGACTACATCAGCAAGCTGGTCACCGATCACGTCAAGACCCGGCCGGGCTCCGGCCGGGAGGCCACCGACGTGTTCCTGCAGGGCACCGGCGACGTTCTGATCAGCTACGAGAACGAGGCGATCAACATCGAGCGCAAGCAGGCCGACAAGGGCAGCTCCGCGGTCGAGCACCTCAACCCGCCGCAGACCTTCAAGATCGAGAACCCGGTGGCCGTCGTCACCACCGGAACCCACCTGGAGAAGGCCGCGGCGCTGAAGAACTTCCTGTTCACCCCGGCCGGGCAGACGATCTGGGCGCAGGCCGGCTTCCGGCCGGTCGATCCCGCGGTCGCCGAGCAGTACGCCAAGGACTTCCCGGCGCCGCAGAAGCTGTGGACCATCGCCGACCTCGGCGGCTGGGGTGCGGTGGATACCGCGCTGTTCGACAAGGACAATGGTGCGATCACCACCATCTACAAGAAGGCGACCGGATGACGGCAGCCGCCGGCATTCGGGCGGAGCTCCGACGTGACGCCGCCCCGGTTCTGGCCGGGGCGGCGTCCATCTGGCTGAGCGTCATCGTCCTGCTGCCGCTGTCGGCCATCGTCTGGCAGGCCGGCCGGGGCGGCTGGCGGGCGTTCTGGGAGGCGGTCACCTCTGGCGCAGCGCTGGAGTCCTTCCGGGTGACGCTCACCGTCGCGATCGGGGTGACGCTGGTCAACGCGGTGTTCGGGCTGCTGGTGGCCTGGGTGCTGGTGCGTGACGACTTTCCCGGCAAGCGGCTGGTCGACGCGGTGATCGACCTGCCGTTCGCCCTTCCCACCATCGTGGCCAGCCTGGTGATGCTGGCGCTCTACGGGCCCAACAGCCCGGTGAAACTTCATCTCCAGCACACCAAATGGGGCGTCGGGGTCGCGCTGCTGTTCGTCACGCTGCCGTTCGTGGTGCGCACCGTGCAGCCGGTGTTGCTGGAACTCGACCACGAGGTCGAGGAGGCGGCAGCATCGCTGGGCGCCGGCAACTCGGTGATCTTCAGTCGGCTGATCCTGCCCGCGGTGCTGCCCGCCCTGCTGACCGGCGCCGGACTGGCGTTCTCCCGGGCCATCGGCGAGTTCGGGTCGGTGGTGTTGATCGGCGGCGCGGTGCTCGGCGAGACGGAGGTGTCTTCGCAGTGGATCCGGACCCTGATCGAGAACGACGACCGCACCGGTGCGGCAGCGATTTCCATTGTGCTGCTTGTCGTTTCCTCCCTCGTTTTGCTCGTGCTGCGATTGATCGGCACCCGCGCCGCCCGGCGTGAGGAGCCCGCCGCATGACCGCCGCCCCCTGGGTGCGCTACCTCGGGCGCTTCGTCGCGCTGGCCTATCTCGCCCTGCTGGTGATCGTGCCGGTCGGGCTGATCCTGGTGCGCACCCTCGAGCCCGGTGTCGGCGCCTTCGTCGCCTCGATCACCACACCCGCGGCGATATCGGCGCTGCAGCTGTCGCTGCTCGTCGTCGCCATCGTCGTCCCCCTCAACGTCGCCTTCGGCGTTCCCACCGCGCTGCTACTGGCCCGTAAGCGGTTTCGCGGCAGGGGTGTCCTGCAGGCCGTCATCGACCTGCCGTTCGCGGTGTCGCCGGTGGTGGTCGGTGTCGCGCTGATCCTGTTGTGGGGCAGTGCCGGAATCCTGGGGTTCATGGAGAACGACTTCGGAGTGAAGATCATCTTCGGCCTGCCCGGCATCGTGCTGGCGAGCATCTTCGTCACCATGCCGTTCGTCATCCGCGAGGTGGAACCGGTTCTCCACGAGCTGGGCACCGACCAGGAGGAGGCGGCCGCCACCCTGGGGTCAACCTGGTGGCAGACGTTCTGGCGGATCACCGTGCCGTCGATCAGATGGGGTCTCACCTATGGAATCGTGCTGACGGTGGCCCGCACGCTGGGGGAGTATGGCGCGGTGCTGATGGTGTCGTCGAACATGCCCGGCAAGTCGCAGACCTTGACGCTGCTGGTCTCCGACCGCTACAACCGCGGCGCGGAGTACGGCGCCTACGCCATCTCTACGCTGCTGATGATGATCGCGGTGCTGGTTCTGGTGGCTCAGGCGTTGCTCGAGTCCCGCAGGAGCCGGTCATGAGCGGCGCCATCGTCGTGCAGGGTGCGAACAAGCGCTACGGCGATTTCGCCGCCCTCGACAACGTCGACTTCGAGGTACCGACCGGCTCGCTGACCGCGTTGCTCGGCCCCAGCGGGTCGGGCAAGTCCACGCTGCTGCGGGCCATCGCCGGCTTGGACCGACCGGACAGCGGCACCGTGGTGATCAACGGCAAGGACGTGACCAACGTCCCGCCGCAGCGCCGCGGCATCGGGTTCGTGTTCCAGCACTACGCGGCGTTCAAGCACATGACCGTGCGCGACAACGTGGCCTTCGGTCTGAAGATCCGCAAGCAGCGCAAGGCCGAGATCGACGCGAAGGTGGACAACCTGCTCGAGGTCGTGGGTCTGGCCGGGTTCCAGACCCGTTACCCCAACCAACTCTCCGGCGGACAGCGTCAGCGCATGGCATTGGCGAGGGCGCTGGCGGTGGATCCCCAGGTGCTGCTGCTCGACGAGCCGTTCGGGGCGCTCGACGCGAAGGTCCGCGAGGATCTGCGGGCATGGCTGCGCCGGTTGCACGACGAAGTGCACGTCACCACGGTGCTGGTCACCCACGACCAGTCCGAGGCCCTTGACGTCGCCGACCGCATCGCCGTTCTCAACAAAGGCCGTATCGAGCAGATCGGTACGCCCACCGAGGTCTACGACAGCCCCGCCAACCCGTTCGTCATGTCGTTTTTGGGCGCGGTGTCCACGCTCAACGGAATCCTGGTGCGCCCGCACGACATTCGGGTGGGCCGGTCGCCGGAGATGCCGTTCGCCCTGCAGGACGGAACCGCGGAGAGCACCGGCGTGGTCCGCGCGACCATCGACCGGGTGGTCTATCTGGGCTTCGAGGTCCGCGTCGAATTGACCAGTGCCACCGACGGGGCGCCGTTCATCGCCCAGATCACCCGCGGTGACGCCGAGACGCTGGGACTGCGGGAAGGCGACACCGTCTACGTGCGGGCGACGCGGATCCCGCCGATCGCCGGGGCCGAGCAACTGCCGGCCGGAGGACAGCCGTGACGGGCCTGCGCAGGCGGGCGATGGCACTGACCGCCGGCTTCGCGCTGGCGCTCTCCGTTGCCGTGGGCTGCACCACCACCACGACCGGAACCCCCGACCGGGGGCCGGAAACCGTGACGAACGGGAAGGACGGCGATGTGACTGCAGGCAACGGAGGTCAGGGGGGCCAGGGTGGCCAGGGCGGACGAGGGGGTAACGGCGGCCAGGGCGGCGCCGGCGGGAAGGGCGGCGCCGGCGGTAACGGCGGCCAGGGCGGTGCCGGTGGCAAAGGGGGTCAGGGGGGCAAGGGCGGTGCCGGGGGACCCGATGGCGCCGACGGCGCCGACGGCGCTCCGGGTGCCGACGGTGCTCCCGGTGCCGACGGTGCTCCCGGGGAACCCGGTTCTCCCGGCTGAGCCTTCACACCGGTGACGTGGTCAGGCTTCAGGCAGCCAAGCGTTGCCACGCGGCGCGGTCGAACCGGTCGAGCACGGTCTCGGCGAGCGCGGGATGGGCGCCCAACGGCTCGGCCATCGCGACGCCGAAGTCCGCGGCCACCCTCGCAACCCGGTCGGTGATCCGGCCGGGGGCGATGAACCACGGCGCGATCGCGATGCGGCCCGCACCGCTGTGGTTCAGTTCGGCGATACCGTCGGACACCGACGGCTGCGTGGTGGCGTAAGCGACCCGGACCCGACGCCAACCGCGCTGCGACAGCTCCGAGGCCAGCGTGGCGGTGCGGGCATTGGCGGCAGCGTGCGAGGAACCGACCGCGACCACCAGCACCCCGCTGTCGTGGGTCGGACTCAGACCGATTTCGGTCAGCCGCTGGTGCAGCACATCCACCAGGCGGTGGTCCTCGCCCAGCGTATCGGCCTGCCGCACCGGGACTTTCGCCTCGTCGAGCATCGAGGGGATGTCGACTCTGGCGTGGTAGGCGCTGGCGAGCAGCAGCGGTGTGACCAGCCCCGGCCGGTCGAGTCCGGCCAGCACGTCACGCAGGTTCGGTTCGCTGCGTTCGCAGAACGCCACCCGGACGTCGAGCCAGGGCCGCAACCGGCGGATCTGTTCGGCCACCGCGTGGGTGGTCGCCGCGGAACGGGCGTCGGCGCTGCCGTGGGCGGTCAGGATCAGCGAAGGGTGCCGCAGGATGCTCATGACGCGTGCAGTCCGCACTCGGTCTTGGCCAGGCCCTGCCAGCGGCCGCTGCGCGGATCGGCTCCCGCGATCGGCTTCGCGGTGCAGGGGGCGCACCCGATCGACGGATAGCCCTCCTCGACGAGGGGATTGACCAGGATTCCGTGGGCGTCGATGTAGTTCTGCATATCCTCGTCGGTCCACGCGGCCAACGGGTTGATCTTCACGAGTCCGAACGCCTCGTCGAAGCTGACCACGGGCGCGTTCGCCCGGGTGGGCGACTCCACCCGCCGGATCCCGGTGACCCAGGCCGAATAGCCGCTCAGCGCGCGGCCCAACGGCACCACCTTGCGCAGCCGGCAGCACTCGTGCGGGTCGCGGGCGAACAGATCCTTGCCCGCCAGCCGATCCTGTTCGTCCACCGTGTGCTCGGCGGTGACGTTGACCACGGTGATGTCGTAGACGGACTCGACGGCGTCGCGCGTCCCGATGGTTTCGGCGAAGTGGTACCCGGTGTCGAGGAACAGCACGTCGACACCCGGGCGCACCTTCGCGGCCAGGTCCACCAACACCGCGTCCTGCATGTTGGAGGCAACCACGTAGTGCCGTCCGAAATGCTCGTCGGTCCACGCCAGCAGTTCCTCTGCACTGGCGCCGTTGAGTTCGGCCGCGCCGCGTGCGGCCAGCGTGCGCAACGGGTCCTCGCTCATCGCAGCGCATCCTCGTCGGCCCGAATCGCCCACTGCGCGAACCGTTCACCAGGCTCACGCTGGGCGATGAAGTTACGCACCACGCGCTCGATGTAGTCGCCGAGTTCGCCGCTGGTGACCTTGTGCTGACGCAGCTTGCGGCCGAAGTTGCTGTCCAGTCCCAGGCTGCCGCCCAGGTGAACCTGGAAGCCCTCAACCGGGCCGTCGCCGTCGTCGATCATCTGGCCCTTGAAGCCGATGTCGGCGACCTGGATCCGCGCGCAGGAATTCGGGCAGCCGTTGAGGTGCACGGTGACCGGAACATCGAGTTCGGCGTTGAGGTCGGCCAGTCGCGTCTCCAGATCCGGCACCAGGGACTGCGCCCGCACGCGGGTCTCGGCGAACGACAGCTTGCAGAACTCGATTCCGGTGCAGGCCATCAGGTTCCGCCGCCAGTGTGACGGCGTGGCCGACAGCCCGAGCGCGGCCAGGCCGGCGACGAGTTCATCGACCCGGTCATCGGGCACGTCGAGGACGATCAGCTTCTGGTGCGGGGTGAACCGGATCCGGTCCGAACCCACCTTCTCGGCCAGGTCCGCGACCCCGGTGAGGATGGTTCCCGAGACCCGGCCGGCGATGGCCGCAACACCGACGGCATTGAGCCCGTTGCGCAGCTTCTGCACTCCGACGTGGTCGATGGGGCGGACCACCGGGTCCGGCGCGGGGCCGTCGACGAGAGCACGCTTGAGGTACTCCTTTTCGAGCACCTCACGGAATTTCGCCGCACCCCAGTCCTTGACGAGGAACTTCAGCCGGGCCTTGGACCGCAGTCGGCGGTAGCCGTAGTCGCGGAACAGGGCGACCACGGCCTCCCAGACGTCGGGCACCTCGTCCAGTGGCACCCAGGCGCCCAGCCGCTGGGCCAGCATCGGATTGGTGGACAGCCCGCCGCCCACCCAGAGATCCAGTCCCGGCCCGTGCTCGGGGTGGTTCACGCCGACGAACGCGACGTCGTTGATCTCGTGCACCACATCCTGCAGGCCGGAGATGGCGGTCTTGAACTTCCGGGGCAGGTTGGCGTACTCCGGGTTGCCGACGTAGCGGCGGACGATCTCCTCGACGGCCGGGGTGGCGTCGAGCACTTCGTCGAGGGATTCGCCGGCCAGCGGCGAGCCCAGCACCACGCGCGGGCAGTCACCGCACGCCTCGGTGGTCTGCAAACCGACACTGTCCAGCCGCCGCCAGATCTCCGGCATGTCCTCGATCCGGATCCAGTGGTACTGGACGTTCTGCCGGTCGGAGATGTCGGCGGTGTCGCGGGCGAACTCGGTGGAGATCTGACCCAGCATCCGCAATGACGCCGCAGTCAGCAGACCGCCGTCGCTGCGCACCCGCAACATGAAGAACGGCGCCTCGATGATGTCGACGTTCTCCTCACCGGTGAAGGTGCCGTCGAAGCCCTCCTTGCGCTGGGTGTAGAGGCCCAACCAGCGCAGCCGGCCACGCAGGTCGGTCTTGTCGATGCTGTCGAAACCCTGCTTGGCGTAGATCTCCTCGACACGGGTCCGCACGTTGAGGGCCGGGTCTTCCTTCTTGAACACCTCGTTGGGGTTGAGCGGATCGGTCGCGCCGAGCGCCCATTGACCCTCGCTGCGGGTCTTGGCCTGGGTCATGGGATTGCTCCTGGGGAGTGAGGAGCCGGCAATCGAGAGGCAGCATCCACCGGGACAACGCTGATCCGGCGGCGCAGATCCGAGGGCCGGCTGGCAAGCAGGGGGACGGGTCTACGGCGTCAGGCCGGACAACAGCAACAGCTGCAAACGCGCTTGAAGTCGACATGCCGCCGCGCCACCAGCGCAACTGCGCGCATCGGGGACTCCGGGGCGGACATGCCGATGATTCTGCCACGGCCGACATAGGTAGACCTAACCGGGACGAATTTGCGCTCGCGATGAGCCGAACCTGCCCTCTGCGACACTGGGCTGATGGCGAACGGGCTGGTGACGCAGCCACCGGCGTTGCCGCCCGATCTGGCGCTGACGCCGGGGTCGGCCTTCGGCGTCTATGTGCACGTGCCGTTCTGCGCCACCCGGTGCGGCTACTGCGACTTCAACACCTACACCGCCGACGAACTCCGCGGCACCGGACCGGACGGCTGGCTGGCCGCGCTGCGGGCCGAACTCACGCTGGCGGCCGCGGCGGTGGGCCAGGCGCCGGTCGACACCGTCTTCGTCGGCGGCGGTACACCCTCGCTGCTGGGCGCCGAGCGGCTGACCGCGGTGCTCGACGCCGTCCGGGCGAACTTCCCGCTGGCACCCGGCGCCGAGGTCACCACCGAGGCCAACCCGGAGTCGACCTCGCCGCGGTTCTTCGACGCCATCCGCGCCGCCGGCTACACCCGGGTGTCACTGGGCATGCAGTCGGCCTCGCCGCGGGTGCTGGCGGTCCTCGACCGCCCCCCC
>JAPOHV010000036.1 GCA_029979305.1 Mycobacteriaceae bacterium
CACGACGCACTGAGCCGTATCGGCGCCGACCGGAACACCGTGTTCCAGGTCGTGGTCCCGGTCAGCCCCGTCGAGACCGGGGTGGCCGCCACCCACGGGCCGCTGGACGTGTGGACCGAGACCCGCAAGGCCGCGCAGCTGCGCCTGGACCGGGCACTGGAGCAGATGCGAGCCGAAAACCTCACGGCAGAAGGGGTTTTGGGTGACCAACGGCCACTGCAGGCCCTTGCCGATGCCGTCGACTCCTTTGGTCCGGATCAGATCGTGATCGCCACGCCGCCGCCGGAGGAGTCGGTCTGGCACCACTACGGCGTCGTCGACCGGGCCCGCGCCGAATACACCGTTCCGGTCACCCATGTGGTGGCCGGCGGAGCGGACGGCGCCGCCGCCGACTAGCGCGGCAGGCCGAGCAGCCGTTCGGCGGCCATGGTGAGCAGGATCTGCTCGGTGCCACCGGCGATCGACAGGCAACGGGTGTTCAGGAAGCTCTGCACAGCCTCGTTGTTGACCAGGCCCGCACCGGGGGACAGCTCCATGCGGAACTCCTCGAGGGCCTGCCGGTAGCGCACGCCGATCAGCTTGCGCGCGCTCGCTTCGGCCCCGGTGTCGCGGCCCCCGACAGCCAGTTGGGCGATCCGGTGGTCGAGCAACGAACCCACCTGCGCTGCCAAAAGCAGCTCGCCCAGCTGATCGGTGACAGCGGGATCCTGCTGCTGGCGCAGGCCACGCAACATCTGCTCCATCGGGTTGCCGAGCGCGGTGCCGTGAGCCATGGCGACCCGCTCACTGGCCAGCGTGCTGCGCGCCAGCCGCCACCCGTCGTTGATGTCCCCCACCACCATCTCGTCGGGGACGAAAAGGTCGTCGAAGAAAACCTCGTTGAACAGTTCGTCGCCGGTTATCTCGCGCAACGGCCGGATGTCGATGCCGGGCGAGCGCATGTCGACCAGGAAGTAGGAGATGCCCTTGTGTTTGGGCGCGGCCGCGTCCGTTCGGGCCAGACACACGCCCCAATCGGCCTTATGCGCGGCCGAGGTCCAGACCTTCTGGCCGTTGAGCCGCCAACCCCCCTCGGCGCGTTCGGCTTTGGTCCGCAGCGCCGCCAGATCCGATCCCGCACCGGGTTCGCTGAACAACTGGCACCAAACGATCTCGCCCCGCAGCGTGGCCGGAACGAAGCGCTCGATCTGTTCGGTGGTTCCGGCCTCGAGGATGGTCGGCACCGCCCACCACCCGATGACGAGGTCGGGACGGACCACCCCGGCGTCGGCCAGTTCGGCGTCGATGAGCAGTTGCTCGGCCGGCGAGGCAGCCCGGCCATAGGGCCTGGGCCAGTGCGGAGCGAGCAGACCGGATTCGGCCAGCGCCACCTGACGCCGCGCGGCGGGCAGCGCGGCCACCTCGGCAACCGCCGCGCTGATCTCCGGGCGCAGGTGTGCCACCGAGTCGAGGTCGATATGCAGGTCCCGGCGCACCCCAGCGGCGGTGAGTTCCACGACCCGGCGCAGCCAGTGGCTTCTTCCGCCGAGAAACTGCGAGATGGCGTAGGCGCGCCGCAGATACAGGTGGGCGTCGTGCTCCCAGGTGATGCCGATCCCGCCCAGCACCTGGATGCAGTCTTTGGCGTTATCCTTCGCCGCCCCGATCCCCGCCGCCGCCGCGACAGCCGCCGCCAGCGACAACTGCTCGTCGACATCGCCCCCCGCCGCCGCGGCCGCGTCCGCAGCCGCGACCGCGATCTGCTGCGAACGCAGCAGCATCTCCGCGCAGAGGTGCTTGACAGCCTGGAAACTGCCGATCGGCCTGCCGAATTGCTCTCGAACTTTGGCGTATTCGGCGGCTGTGTCCAGCGCCCAGCGAGCGACTCCGGCGGCCTCGGCGGCCAGCACCGTCACAGCCAGATCGGTGAATCCGGCACGGCTGACTGCCAGCCTTGTCGCCCGAGTCCGGTCCAACGTCACCCGCGCCAGCGGCCGGGAGAAGTCGGCGGCGGCCAGTGGCTCGACGGTGACCCCCGCGGCCGTCGAGTCGACGAGCACGACATGCTCACCGACCGGAAGAACCAGCACCCCGGTGCCGTCGGCGCCCAGCACGTAATCGGCTGATCCCGACACCCGTCCCGAGTCATCGGTGAGGTCGGCGTTCAAAGCGACTCCCGCGGTGGTGGCACCCGACGAGATCGACTGCAGGACAGCCTGGTCGGTGACGACCAGCGTCGCCAGCGCGGAGGTGGCCACCGGACCCGGAATCAGTGCGCGGGCCGCCTCCTCGACCATGGCGCACAGGTCCTCCACCGAACCGCCGGCGCCGCCGGCATCCTCGGCGACGGCGACCCCGAAAAGCCCGAGTTCGGCGATTGCCGAGTAGACCGGCCGCCAGGCGCCGGCGTCGCCGCGTTCCACCGCCCGCACCGCGGCCGGGGCACCGGCACCGGCGGCCCAGCTGCTGACCAGATCCCGCGCGGCGGACCGCTCGTCGGCGATGGCGGTGGACACCTGCGCTCCTCACGTCGGCGGAGATGAGCTTCTCGCATTCCGAGGCCCACTAGAACGTGTTCTAATAGTGCCAGCGTTGGACCGTCAAGTCGACTGCGGTCGCCGGCGAAGAAGGAGCCCACCACCGTGTCGTCTCCCTCGGCCTCGTCTTCCTCGGGCAACCTCGGATCCCATCCCCGCGAGGTGATGCCGGTCTCGGTGCTCACCGAGTCGGAACTGGGTTCCGAGGCACAACGGGAACGGCGCAAGCGCATCCTCGACGCCACCCTGGCGATCGCCTCCAAGGGCGGCTACGAAGCCGTTCAGATGCGCGCGGTGGCCGACCGGGCCGACGTCGCGGTGGGCACGCTGTATCGCTACTTCCCGTCCAAGGTTCATCTGCTGGTTTCCGCGCTGGGACGGGAGTTCGAACGGATCGACGCCAAGACCGACCGCTCGACCGGCGCCGGCGGAACCCCCTACCAGCGTTTGAATTTCATGGTCAGCAAGCTCAATCGGGCGATGCAGCGCAACCCGTTGCTGACCGAGGCGATGACCCGCGCCTACGTGTTCGCCGACGCGTCGGCGGCGGGCGAGGTGGACCACGTCGAGAAGATCATCGACAGCATGTTCGCCCGCGCGATGAGCGACGGCGAACCGACCGAGGATCAGTACCACATCGCCCGGGTGATCTCGGATGTGTGGCTGTCCAACCTGCTGGCCTGGCTGACCCGGCGGGCCTCGGCCAACGACGTCAGCAAGCGGCTCGATCTGGCCGTGCGGTTGCTCATCGGCGACGACGAACGCGGCTGAGCCGTTTCAGCGCCGTCCCGTGCTGGCGTATTATTGGAAACGATTTTCGTTATCGTTGGAGGGGTTCGGTGCGCAGCGCAGGGGCATCGGCCGCGCGCACCGCTATGGGCGTCGCGGCGCTCCTTGCCGTCTGCGCCCTGAACGGCTGCTCGGCAGGTCCGCCACAGCGCGCGCAGCGCACCGGGCCGCCGTCGGTGGTCGCCTCCACCGACGTCTGGGGCAGCGTGGCGCAGACCGTTGCCGGCGACGACGCCACCGTCAGGTCGATCATCACAAGCGGTTCAGCCGATCCGCACTCCTTTGAGGCCAGTCCCTCGGATGCGGCGGCCGTCGCCGACGCCTCGATCGTGGTGTTCAACGGCGGCGGCTACGACTCCTGGGTGCAGTCCGTGCTGGAAAACCACCCCGAAGTCCCGGCTGTCAACGCCTACTCGCTGCTCGATGCCGCAGCCGTCGGCGAGTCGGCGCCGGCCAACGAACACGTCTTCTACGAACTCGGCACAGCCGAGGCGGTGGCCACTGAGCTGGCAGCTCGGCTGGCAGCTACCGACCCCGAACATGCCACTGAATACCGTTCTCGGGCAGCCGAATTCGTCCGACGCGCCGAGACCATCAAAGCCGGCGAACAGGCCCTGGCCGCTGAGCATCCCGGTGCGGCGGTAGTCGCCACCGAACCGGTTGCCCATTACCTGCTGCGTGCGGCCGGGCTGACCGACAAGACCCCGTCAGGTTTCACCAGCGCCATCGAACAGGACACCGACCCGGCCCCGGTGGATGTCGCCGCGGTCCTGGACCTGATCAACGGACGCGAGGTCGCGGCCCTGCTGTTCAATGACCAGACCGTCACCGCGGCCACCCGGCAGGTGCGCGCCGCCGCCCAGGGCGCCGGGGTGCCGGTGGTCTCCGTCACCGAAACCCTGCCGCCCGGCACCGATTACCTGACCTGGCAGAACGACACCGTCAACCGGCTTTCCACGGCCCTGCGACAGGGCCGGTAACGCGTTGTCCCCGCCGGACCCGGTCGTCTCGCTGACGGATGCCCGCCTGGCCTTCGGCGACCGGGTGCTCTGGGACCACCTCGACCTCACCGTGTCGGCCGGGGAGTTCATCGCGGTCCTCGGACCCAACGGCACCGGTAAGACGTCGCTGCTCAAGGTCCTGCTCGGCCAGTTGCCCCTCAGTGGCGGCGCAGCCCTGGTCGACGGGGAGCCGGTCCGGGCGGGCAGCGACCGGATCGGGTACGTACCGCAGCACCGCGGCGTCGACCGCGGCCTGACCCTGCGCGGCCGCGACCTGGTCCAGTTGGGTGTCGACGGCCACCGATGGGGCCTGGCGCCGCTCACCTCGGCCGGCCGCTCCGCCCGGCGCGAGGCCGTCCACCGGGCCCTCACCCAGGTGCGCGCCCTGGAACTGGGCGCGGTGCCGGTCGGGGTGATGTCGGGCGGCGAACTGCAGCGGGTGCGGATAGCCCAGGCGCTGGCCACCGACCCGGTGCTGCTGTTGTGCGACGAACCGCTGCTGAACCTCGACCCGGGCAACGCACGTCTGGTGGCCCGGCTGATCGACCAGCGGCGGCAGACGGGTACCGCGGTGTTGTTCGTGACCCACGAGGTCAACCCGGTGCTGCCCTACGTCGACCGGGTGCTGTATCTGGTGGGCGGCAAATTCCGCATCGGCACCGTGGCGGAGGTCATGACCTCCGAGACGCTGTCCGAGCTGTACCAGGCCGACATCCAAGTGGTTCAGGTGGGCGACCGCTACGTGGTCGTCGGCGAGCACTTCGACCATTCCGGGCACACCCACGGGCACACCCATGAATGACAAGCTCGCCCATCTGCTGGACAACCTCTTCGCCTTCGATGTCACAGCGGACCTGCTGCGGCGCGATTTCGTCCAGCAGGCGCTGATAGCAGCCGCACTGCTGGCCCTGGTGGCCGGGCTGATCGGGCCCTTCATCGTGATGCGCCAGATGTCCTTCGCGGTGCACGGTTCCAGCGAGTTGTCGCTGACGGGTGCGGCGTTCGCGCTGCTGACCGGACTCAACGTCGGACTCGGCGCCCTGATCGGAAGCGCCATGGCCGCAATACTATTCGGCGTCCTCGGCCAGCGTGCCAGGGAGCGCGACTCGGCGATCGGCGTGGTTATGGCATTCGGCCTCGGTCTGGCGGTGCTGTTCATCCATCTCTATCCCGGCCGTGCCGGAACCAGTTTCGCGCTGCTGACCGGTCAGATCGTCGGGGTCGGTTACTCGGGTCTGGCACTGCTGGGCGCTGTGGCGGTTCTGGTGGTCGCAGTCCTCGCCATGAGCTACCGGCCGCTGCTGTTCGCCACCGCCGACCCCGAGGTCGCCGCGGCGCGTGGCGTTCCGGTGCGGGCACTGGGCATCGTGTTCGCCGCTCTGGTCGGAGTGGTCGCGGCGCAGGGCGTGCAGATCGTCGGTGCTCTGCTGGTGATGTCGCTGCTCATCACTCCCGCCGCGGCGGCGGCCCGGGTCTTCAGTTCGCCCCCGGCCGCCATCGCGGCCTCGGTGGTGTTCGCCGAACTGTCCGCGGTCGGCGGCCTGGTGCTCTCGCTGGCCCCCGGCGTCCCGGTGTCGGTGTTCGTCACCACCATCTCGTTCGTCATCTACCTGTTGTGCTGGGCGATCAGCGCCCGGCGCCACGGATCGGCCTAGGCTGGAACGCGTGGCCCGCGTCGATCTCAACGCCGACCTTGCCGAAGGTTTCGGGGTCTGGAGACTCGGCGACGACGACGCGATGCTCGACATCGTCACCAGCGCCAATCTCGCCTGCGGCTTCCATGCCGGCAATCCGGTGGGGCTGGCCCGCACCTGCCGGGCGGCGGGCGAGCGGGGGGTGCGGATCGGCGCGCAGGTCGGCTACTTCGACCTCGCCGGGTTCGGCCGGCGCCGCATCGACGTCGACCCCGCCGAGTTGACCGCCGACGTGGTCTACCAGATCGGCGCGTTAGGGGCCCTCGCGCGGGCGGCCGGGTCGACTCTGGCCTACGTCAAACCCCATGGTGCGCTGTACAACACGGTCGTCACCGACCGCGATCAGGCACGGGCGGTGGTCGAGGCGGTGTATGCCGCCGACCCGGGTCTGCCGGTGCTCGGCCTGGCAGGTTCGGTGTTCTTCGAGGAGGCGCGCGCACTCGGCCTGCGGACCGTCGCCGAGGCGTTCGCCGATCGGGCCTACCGGCCAGACGGACAGTTGGCGCCCCGCACCGAGGCCGGCGCCGTGCTGCATGACCCGGAACTGATCGCACAGCGAGTCCTGACGATGGTCGAAACCGGCACGGTCACCGCTAACGACGGCACCGTGATCGGCGTTGAGGCGGAATCGGTTTGCGTGCACGGTGATTCGCCGGGTGCAGTGGCGATTGCGACGGCGGTCCGCCGGCGTCTGACGTCCCGCGGTGTGGAACTGGCTGCGTTCACCTGATGCGTACCAGACTGGGCCGTCCCGACATCACGCAGTACCGGGAGTACTTCGACCTGCCGCCCGCCGCGGCCGGCGCAGCGCTGCGGGTGACCTGGATCGGGGTGTCGACACTGCTCGTCGACGACGGCACCTCGGCACTGCTGACCGACGGCTTCTTCTCCCGGCCCGGTTTGCTCGACGTGGGGCTGCGCAAGCTGAGTCCGTCGGCCCCAAGGATCGACGACGCCCTGCAACGGGCCGGGATCCGGCGACTCGCCGCCGTGCTGCCGGTGCACACGCACTACGACCATGCCCTTGACAGCGCGGCCGTCGCCGAGCGGACCGGCGCCGTCATCGTCGGCGGTGAGTCGGCTGCCAATATCGCTCGCGGTCAGGGACTCACCGAGGACCGCATCGTCGTCGCCACACCCGGTGAACCGATGGGACTGGGTTCGTTCGACGTCACCCTGGTCGAGTCCCACCACTGCCCGCCCGACCGCTTCCCGGGCAGCATCACCGCCCCGGTGGTCCCACCGGTCAAGGCGTCGGCCTACCGATGCGGAGAGGCGTGGTCCACGCTGGTGCACCATCGCCCCAGCGGCCGGCGTCTGCTGATCCAGGGCAGTGCGGGCTTCCTGCCGGCTGCACTGGCCGGCCGGCACGCGGAGGTGGTCTATCTGGGAGTCGGCCAGCTCGGGATCCAGCCGGAGATCTACATCAGGCAGTACTGGAACGAGACGGTGCGTGCGGTGGGCGCGCGCCGGGTGGTTCTGATCCACTGGGACGACTTCTTCCGACCGCTCACCGAGGAGCCGCGTGCGCTGCCCTATGCCGGCGACGACCTCGATGTCACGATGCGTGTGCTGGCCGCACTGGCCGAACGCGACGGTGTGGCTTTGCATCTGCCGTCGCTGTGGCAACCCACCGATCCCTGGGCCTGAGTATCAGCGGCGACGCTGGCGGGCGATCTCGGCGAGCACGACTCCCGCCGCGACAGCGGCATTGAGCGATTCGGCCGGCCCCGCCATCGGGATCGACACCACCGTGTCGCAGTTCTGCCGCACCAGCCGGGACAGTCCCTTTCCCTCCGACCCGACCACCACGACCACCGGTCCGGACCCGTCGAACCCGTCGAGGGTGGTGTCGCCGTCGGCATCGAGTCCGACGACCTGCAGGCCGGTGTCCGCCCACTCCTTGAGGGTGCGGTTGAGGTTGGTCGCCCGGGCGACCGGGACACGCGCCGCAGCACCCGCGCTGGTCCGCCATGCCACCGCCGTCACCGAGGCCGACCGGCGTTGCGGGATGAGTACGCCGTGGCCGTTGAAGGCGGCCACCGACCGGATGATGGCGCCGAGGTTGCGCGGGTCGGAGATGTTGTCCAGTGCCACCAGCAGAGCCGGTTGCACGTCCGAGGTCGCCTCGGCCAACAGATCATCGGGGTGCGCATAGGCGTACGGCGGAACCTGCAGGGCGATGCCCTGGTGAAGTCCGTTGGCGCTCAGCCGGTCCAGATCATGGCGCGGCACCTCGAGAATCGGGATACCGCGATCAGCGGCGAGTGTCACCGACTCCGACAGTCGCTCGTCCGCCTCGGTGCCCAGCGCGACATACAAAGCCGACGCCGGGGCGTTGGCCCGCAGGCACTCCAGCACCGGGTTTCGGCCGAGGACGGTCTCGGTCTCGTCGGTCGGCCTGACCGGTTTGCGCGCCGCCTTCGCAGCCCGCCTGGCTGCCGGATGCCCTGGCCGCATGTGGGCGGGCGGGGTGGCGCCGCGCCCCTCGAGACCGCGTCTGCGCACTCCGCCGGAACCAACCGTGGGCCCCTTCTTGGTGCCCTCCTTGCGGATCGCGCCGCGACGCTTCGAGTTGCCGGCCATCTAGGTGGCGTACCCGTCGAGCAGGGACCACTGCGGGCCGTCCGCGGTGTCGGTGACGTCGATGCCGGCGTTCTTGAGCCGGTCCCGGATCTCGTCGGCGGCTGCCCAGTCCCGCTGGCGGCGGGCCTCGTCGCGTCGCGCGATCTCGGCGTCCACCAGCACTCCGACAGCCGCAAGAGCCGCGGCGGTCTCGTCACGGGCCTCCCAGCGCTCATCGAGCGGATCGCAACCCAGAATCGCTGTCATGGAACGGATTTCACCCGCCTTAGCCAACGCGGTCTCATGGTCACCGGCCTCCAGCGCACGGTTGCCCTCGGCACGGGCGGCATGGACCTCGGCGAGCGCGGCGGGTACGGCGAGGTCGTCGTCGAGCGCTGCGGCGAACCTCGGCGTCCAGGTCGTCGGGGCAACGGCGCCCACTCTGGTGCGGACCCGGTGTAGGAACTCCTCGATTCCGGAATACGCTCTTGCGGCGTCCTGCAGCGCCGTCTCGGTGAACTCCAGCATCGAGCGGTAGTGGGCACTGCCCAGGTAGTACCGCAACTCGGCGGGCCGGACCCGCTGCAGCACAGCGGGAACCGCGAGCACATTGCCCAGCGACTTGCTCATCTTCTCGCCGCCCATCGTGACCCAGCCGTTGTGCAGCCAGAACCTGGCGAAGCCGTCGCCCGCGGCCTGCGCCTGCGCGATCTCGTTCTCGTGGTGCGGGAAGACCAGATCCATACCGCCGCAGTGGATGTCGAACTCGGCGCCGAGATATTCGTGGGCCATTGCCACACACTCGGAGTGCCAGCCGGGCCGGCCCCGGCCCCACGGCGTCGGCCATGACGGCTCCCCGGGTTTGGCGCCCTTCCAGAGCGTGAAGTCACGCTGGTCGCGCTTGCCTTCCGCCAGGCTCTCGCCCTGATGGACGTCGTCGATCCGGTGCCCGGAGAGCCGGCCGTACTCCGGGAAGCTGAGTACGTCGAAGTACACGTCGCCGGCACCGGTGTAGGCGTGCCCGGTGTCGATGAGCCGCTCGATCAGTTCGACGATCTGGGTGATGTGCCCGGTCGCCCGGGGCTCGGCCGACGGCGGAAGCACGCCCAGCGCGTCATAGGCGGCGGTGAACGCCCGCTCGTGGGTGGCTGCCCATTCCCACCACGGCCGTCCCGCCTCGGCGGCCTTGGTGAGGATCTTGTCGTCGATATCCGTCACGTTGCGGATGAAGGCGACGTCCAGACCTTTGGCCATCAGCCAGCGGCGCAGCACGTCGAAAGCCACCCCGCTGCGAACGTGACCGATGTGCGGAAGCCCCTGAACGGTGGCGCCGCACAGGTAGATCGACACCTGGCCCGCCCGCAGCGGCACGAAGTCACGCACGTCACCGGAGTAGGTGTCGTGCAGGCGCATGCCGGTGGTCACGACGTCGCAGCTTACCGGGAAGCCTCGACGACCAGCGCCGTCGCGACGGCGGCCATACCCTCGCCGCGACCGGTCAGCCCGAGGCCGTCGCTGGTGGTGGCGGCAACGGACACCGGCGCCCCGAGCAGATCCGAGAGCAGCAGTTGGGCCTCGCCGCGGCGCGGCCCGACCTTCGGCCGGTTGGTGATCACCTGGACCGCGGCGTTGCCGACCGCGAATCCGTTCTCGGCGAGCAGTTCCCGGACGTGTGCCAGCATCTGCGCCCCGGTGACGCCGCGCCATCGGGGTTGGTCCACGCCGAACACCTGGCCCAGGTCTCCGAGGCCGGCCGCCGAGAGCAGCGCGTCGCAGAGCGCGTGGGCCGCGACATCGCCGTCGGAGTGGCCGGAGCAGCCGTCGGCGCCGTCAAACAGCAGGCCGAGCAGCCAGCACGGCCGGCCCGCTTCAATGGGATGGACGTCGGTGCCGACGCCGACCCTGGGCAGCATCATGTCTGCAACACCGCCCGGGCCAGCGCCAGATCCAGGGCGGTCGTGATCTTGAAGGCCATCGGGTCGCCGGCAACCGTGTGCACCGGAGTTCCCAGGTTCTCCACCAGGGACGAGTCGTCGGTCGGGGAGATCGCCCCGAGTCGTTGATAAGCCCGGCGCAGCAGGTCGGTCTCGAATCCCTGCGGGGTCTGCACCGCACGTAATCCGGCCCGCTCGGGCGTGCCAAGGACAGCGCCGTTGGCGTCGACGGCCTTGATGGTGTCGACGACGGGCAGCACCGGGATCACCGCGCGCATACCGTCGCGCAGTGCGGCGACCACCCGCTGGATCTGACCGGGCGGCGTCAGCGGCCGAGCGGCGTCGTGGACGACGACGAATTGCGGTTCTCCGATAACGTCGAGCGCGAGTCGGACGGTGTCGTGGCGATGCGGGCCACCCGTCACGACGACGGCGCGGCCGCCGAGCAGGGCGGTCGTCTCCTCGACCCGGTCCGGCGGCACGGCGACGACGACGCGGTCGATGACCTCGGAGGCCAGCAGACCGTCCACCGCCCGCTCCAGGATGGTGCATCCGCCCAAGTCGACGAACGCCTTCGAGACGCCGGCACCGAGCCGCTCACCCGAGCCGGCCGCCGGAACGACGGCGACCGTTTCTGACATCATCGCCAGGGTCAGGAGGCGGCTGCGAGAACCTCGTCGAGAATGGTCTCGGCCTTGGCGTCGTCGGTGTTCTCGGCCAGTGCGAGCTCACCGACGAGGATCTGCCGGGCCTTGGCAAGCATCCGCTTCTCGCCGGCAGACAGGCCGCGCTCCTGATCGCGGCGCCAGAGATCGCGGACGACCTCGGCCACCTTGTTCACATCGCCGGAGGCAAGCTTCTCAAGGTTGGCCTTGTAGCGGCGCGACCAGTTGGTGGGCTCCTCGGTATGCGGCGCCCGCAGCACTTGGAACACTTTGTCCAGACCCTCCTGGCCGACGACGTCGCGCACACCGACGTACTCGGCGTTGTCGGCGGGCACTCGAACGGTCAGATCACCCTGGGCGACCTTCAGGACGAGGTATTCCTTCTGTTCGCCCTTGATGGTCCGGGTTTCGATAGCTTCGATCAACGCAGCACCGTGGTGTGGATAGACAACGGTGTCTCCGACCTTGAAAATCATCAGATTCGAGCCCCTTTCGCTTCTCAATGTTAGCACGGGCTCCTGACGGGTGCGGAACAACGGTGCAGGTCAGGGGCACCGCAGCTGAACGCCGGGGGTTGACAGTTGCGCAAATATCTGTATCGGCCCGGTTTTCCGGTCGACTCCGGTGCGGCGAAACCGGCCTTGTCTACCGCTGGGCCCGGTGACCTACTACTCTCCATAGTCGAACCGCGGCGCCCTCATCGCGACGACCGCACGGCCCATCAGGAGGCTGCAGTGAACCGCTTCTCGACCCGCCTCGTAGCGGCTGCCGCCGGTCTGGCGGCCTGCGGCGCGATCCTCACCGGCTGTGGATCCGGTCAGATCTCACAGGTCGCAGACCAGGAGTCCGCGGTCAACGGAATGTCGGCCGGGGTCAAGAACATCGTGCTGCGCAACATCCACCTGCAGGCCACGCAGACCGGCGATTTCCTGCAGCCCGGCAAGGTCGTTCCCCTTGTTTTCGTGGCCGCCAACGATTCTCCCGACGTCGACGACAAGTTGGTGGGCATCACCTCCGACGTCGGAACCGTCGCGATGACCGGCGACGGTGCCATCCCGGCCGGCGGCGCCCTTGTGGTCGCCGCCAAGGCGGACGCCAAAGCGATGGGCAGCGCCACGCCCGCGGCAGCCGCCGTGACGCTGACGAAGCCGATCACCAACGGGTTGAGCTACAACTTCACCTTCACCTTCGAGAAGGCCGGCTCGACCACCGTCGCAGTCCCGATTTCCGCGGGCGAGGCCGGCTGACTCACCACCCGGCCGCCCGGGCCGGGATGTCCGGGCGAGTTTTGGCCCGGTGACCTGCCGCGCGTGCGCGCTTAGTTGTCACAGTCGGCGGCTAGCGTCATCGAGGTGTCCAGAGCCCGTACGCAGTACCGCTGTTCGGAGTGTCGCCACGTCACCGCCAAGTGGTTCGGACGGTGCCCCGAATGCGGCACCTGGGGCACCGTGGACGAACTGGCCGCCCTGACCGCGGTCACCGGGATGTCCCACCGCGGCATCATGCCCACCGCGCCGGCCGTGCCCATCACCTCCATCGACCCCGACCGCACCCGCCACCACCCCACCGGCGTCAGCGAACTTGACCGGGTGCTCGGCGGCGGGGTGGTGCCGGGTTCGGTGAGCCTGCTGGCCGGCGATCCCGGTGTCGGCAAGTCGACCCTGCTGCTCGAGGTGGCACACCGGTGGGCGGCGGGTGGCCGCCGCGCGCTGTACGTCTCCGGGGAGGAGTCGGCAGGCCAGATCCGGATGCGGGCCGGGCGAACCGGTTGCACCCACGACGAGGTCTACCTGGCCGCGGAGTCGGATGTGCAGACGGTGCTGGGCCACATCGACGCCGTCAAGCCCACCCTGGTCATCGTCGACTCGGTCCAGACCATGACCGCCGGTGACACCGACGGGGTGGTCGGCGGGGTGACTCAAGTGCGCGCGGTTACGGCCGCGCTGACCGCCGCGGCGAAGTCCACCGGGGTGGCGATGGTGCTGGTCGGTCACGTCACGAAGGACGGCGCTATCGCCGGCCCCCGCTCGCTGGAACATCTCGTCGACGTGGTGCTGCACTTCGAGGGTGACCGCAACACCGCCCTGCGCATGGTCCGCGGCGTCAAGAACCGATTCGGCGCGGCGGATGAGGTCGGCTGTTTCCTCATGCAGGACAACGGAATCCAGTGCGTGGCCGATCCGTCCGGCCTGTTCCTGGACCAGCGCGACAAACCGGTACCGGGCACGGCGGTCACCGTCACCCTGGACGGCAAGCGGCCGCTGATCGGCGAGATTCAGGCGTTGCTGACCGCGCCGAACCATGAGGGGGCACCGCGCCGGATCGTCGTCAGCGGGATGGATCAGGCCCGGGTCTCGATGATCACCGCGGTGCTGCACAAGCGCGCCGGGGTTCCGATCGGCATGCTCGACATCTACCTGTCGACCGTGGGCGGTATGCGGCTGACCGATCCATCCTCGGACCTGGCGGTCGCCGCCGCGATGGCCTCCGCCGTCGTCGGGCGCCCACTGCCGGCCACCCTGGTGGTCTTCGGCGAGGTGGGCCTGGCCGGCGATCTGCGCCGGGTGACCGGGATGGACCGGCGACTGGCCGAGGCCGCCCGACTGGGCTTCACCTCGGCGGTCGTCCCGGTGGGGTGCTCAGCGCCGCCGGACGGGCTGCGCGCCCTGGAGGCGGCAACCGTCAACGACGCACTGCGGGCGGTGCTGACTATCAGTGATCGGCCGGGGCCACAGCCTGAGGACCCCGGCGGTTACTGAGGGGCTTCCCGGCGGGACAGGTTGCGGCACAGTGGAACTGCGGCGACGGGCCGCTGCCGGTCTCGGCGTCAGCCGGCCGGGGCCGGAGCCGGTCCGGGAGCGGGAGCGGGGGCAGCCTCCGGGGCCGGAGCCGGCGGTTCAGCCGGTTCGGCCGGCGGGGGCGGAGCGTCCGCGAGGGTGAAGGGCACCGCCGCCGACCGCAGGTTGCCCAGCTGCACCACCAGGTTGTAGGTCCCGGGTCCGATCGGCTCGCGGGGCAGCGGGCACTGCGGCGCCGACCCCATGCCGGTCCAGGTGACCTCGGTGGTGACCTGCTCGCCCGGGTTGAACGTCTTGACCAGCGTCTCGTTGGAGGGCGCACAGTCGAGGTTGGACCACAGCCGGGTGTTGTCCAGCGAGTACACGTAGGCGGCAAGCACCGCCGCACCGACGTCACGCTTGCAGGCCACCAGGCCGATATTGGTGACGACCATGGTGAACTTCGGCTGGTCTCCGATGACGTACTGCGGCGCGTTGGTCACGCCCTTGATCGCGAGGTTGGAGTCCGGGCAGTCGTCACCGGCCTGCAGCACCGGCGGCGGCGCGACCGCGGAGGTCGGCGTGGGGGTCGGCTCCGGGTTGGACTGCGCCGGGGGCACCACCGGCGTCTTGTTCTCCGGCTGGGGCGTCTGCGTCGTCTCGGACTTGGCGGTGTCCTTGGCCCGCGGCCCGCCGAAGAGTGCGAAACCGGCTCCGACGACCAGTGCGATGGCCAGCAGCGCGATGCCTAGGGCCAAGGCTCGGCGCCGCCAGTAGACCTGGGGCGGAAGGGGGCCATGCGGTTCGATATCCAGCACGTTCCCACGGTAAGCCGAGGTCACCGCAAGCCGTCCGACCCCGCTCGGCGTGTCGTCTTGTTTGCGGGGCGGAAGTTCTCTATTCGGCCCCCGGCTCGCCGATATCGCCGAGGTGCTCGCGCAGCACGATCGCCCCGTCGGCCAGCCGGTAGGTGACCCCGACGATCGCCAGATCGCCGTTGCGGATCCGGTCGGCGATGGCGGTGGACCGCGCGAGCAGCTGGCTGCCGGTCTCGATGACGTGGCGGGTCTCGAATTCGTCGACCCGGGTCAGCCCGTCGCGTCGGCCCAGCATGATCGATGGCGCCACCCGCTCGACCACGTCTCGGACGAAACCGCCGGGCACCTCGCCGCCGTCCAGCGCGGCGATGGTGGCCTTGACCGCCCCGCAGCTGTCGTGGCCCAGGACGACGATCAGCGGGACATCGAGCACGCTGACCGCATACTCGATGGAACCCAGCACCGCGGAGTCGATCACATGGCCGGCGGTGCGGACCACGAACATGTCACCGAGTCCCTGGTCGAAGATGATCTCGGCGGCGACGCGGCTGTCGGCGCAGCCGAACACCACCGCGATCGGCGTTTGCGAGACGGCCAGGCCCGCCCGGTGTTCGATGCTCTGGCTGGGATGCTCGGGCCGTCCGGCGACGAACCTCTCGTTACCCTCCTTGAGTGCCGTCCACGCTGTCGCAGGGCTGGTTTTCGCCATGGCCCGTATTCTGCACTGCCCGTCGAACGGTCCGTTGATGAGCATCCCCGCCGAGGCGCTGGTGCAGTGGTACGGCCGGGCACGTCGGGATCTGCCGTGGCGAGCGCCGGGGGTGACCGCATGGCAGATCCTGGTCAGCGAGTTCATGCTCCAGCAGACCCCGGTGGCCAGGGTCGCGCCGATCTGGGTGGACTGGGTGGCCCGCTGGCCGACCCCGTCGGCGACAGCGGAGGCTGGATCGGCCGCGGTGCTGCGGGCATGGGGAAAGCTCGGCTACCCGCGACGAGCCAAACGACTGCATGAATGTGCCACGGTGATAGCCGCCGAGCACGGCGACGTGGTGCCCGACGACGTCGAGACGCTACTGGGCCTGCCCGGTATCGGCGCCTACACCGCACGCGCGATCGCCTGCTTCGCCTACAACCAGCGGGTGCCGGTCGTCGACACGAACGTGCGCCGGGTGGTGGCGCGGGCGGTGCACGGACTGGCCGATGCCGCGAACCCGTCGCAGGTGCGCGACAACGCCGACGTGTCGGCGCTACTGCCCGAGGACGCGTCCGCACCGGTGTTCTCCGCGGCGCTGATGGAGTTGGGCGCAACGGTGTGCACTGCTCGTTCGCCCAAGTGCGGGGTCTGTCCGCTGACCGCATGCGCCTGGCGCGAAGCGGGATGGCCGGCCGGGGACGGCCCGGGGCGGCCGGTGCAGCGGTACGCCGGGACGGACCGCCAGGTACGCGGGAAGCTGCTCGATGTTCTGCGGGACAGCCGGGCACCGGTGGAGCGGGCAAAGCTGGACGTGGTGTGGTTGTCCGACACCGCGCAGCGCGATCGTGCCCTCGACTCGCTTCTGGTGGACGGGCTGGTGGAGCAGACCGCCGACGGCCGGTTCGCTCTCGCGGGCGAGGGCGAAGGCTGACCCCTCCCCGCCGAGCGCTACACCAGCGCGACGTTGGGCGGCGAGTGTGACGCTGGCGCGACGGTGGGCGTGTCCGGGGTCAGGGCAGGGCCGCCAGGAATTCCTCGACGGCGTCGCGGTAGGCCTGCGGAGCTTCGTCATGCACGAGGTGCCCTGCGCCGGGCACCTTCAGGTAACAGGCCCGGGCTCCGGCCAGCTCCGCCATCCGCTGCATCTGCCCGGGCGGGGCCACCGAATCCGCGGCTTCGATCAGCAGCACCGGCGCCCGAACGTCGCGCCACTGCCGCCAGAAGTCGCGGATGCCCCACTCGGCGGCGATGTCGATCCACGTCTCCGGCGCGCCGTGCAGCCGCCATCCGGTCGGGGTGCGGTCGAAGGCCTCGAGGAAATAGCGGCCGGCGACCGGTCCGAATTCGGCGAATACCGCGTCGGCTGAATCGAATTCGACAGGCAGTGCCTGCAGCCACGGCTCCCAGGCTCCGACGGTGCGACCGACGAAATCCGGTGCCATGTCCTCGACGACGAGTGCGCTCACCAGATCGGGTCGCTCGGCGGCCAGACACCACGAGTGCAGTGCCCCCATCGAGTGTCCGATCAGGATCGCCGGCGCCCCGAGGGACTCGACGGCGGCGGCCAACTCCGAGACGAACCGCTCCGTGCTGACCGGGCCGGGGTCGTCGGCCTCGCGACCCCGGTGCCAGGGGGCGTCGTAGGTGTGCACCGAGCCCAGCCGGGTCAGCCACGGCAGCTGCCGCGACCACGTGCTGCCTCGGCCCATCAGCCCGTGCACCAGCACCAGCGGTCGTCCGGCGCCGCCCCGGTGGGTCAGCGGTTGGTTGGTCACCGTCCCATCTTGCGCGGTGGACCGGGCGACCGGGGCGGGCGGTAGCCTTGCCGGCATGGCCGTCGTCAAGATCAACGCAATCTCGGTGCCGCCCGGCGC
>JAPOHV010000061.1 GCA_029979305.1 Mycobacteriaceae bacterium
CGCTGATCGGTTCGGTGGGCCTGATGATCGCCTTCTACTACGGCCTCACCGGGTTCGCCTGCGTGTGGTTCTACCGCAAGCAACTCACCAAGTCCGGACGGGACCTGCTGATGCGCGGCGTCGTGCCGCTGCTGGGCGCGGTCATCCTCAGCGCGGTGTTCGTCTACGGCCTGATGCAGTACGCCAAGCCGGACTGGCTCACCGACGACGACGGCAACAACGTGACGATCTTCGGCTACGGCGCGGTGGCCGTGGTCGGCATCGGCGCTCTGCTGCTCGGGGTTGTCCTCATGGCCGTGTGGTGGATGGCCTCGCCGTCGTTCTTCCTCGGCCACACGCTGCCCCGCCGGTCCAGCGCCGACCTGGTGCTCGCACCTCCGGTGAACGTCGAACCGACCCTCGGCCTGCCGGACTCCGGCGATATGCCGACGGTGATCGCACCGGACCTGTCCAACCTGCCGCCGGGAGAGACCGCGATCAACCCGGAGACCGGCGAGGAGTTCACCAAGGGCAGCTAGCTGGAAACCCACCTTCGCCCAGCGTCGCTCCAGCGTCACAGTCGACGCCGAATGGCGCGCTGGCGCGACGTTCGGCGGGAGTACGGGGCGAGCGATGGCTAGCGGAGCTTGAATATCGTTCGGTGCCACTCTTTTTCGGGAACCCCTGTGATGTCGCTCATAACATGCTTGATGGTGAGGTACTCCTCGAAGGAGTAGTCGGACATGTCCTTTCCGAACCCGGAGGCACCCAGTCCACCGTGCGGCATCTCGCTGATGATGGGGATGTGATCGTTGATCCACACACAGCCCGCCTTGATCTCACGGGATGCTCGCTGGGCGCGGTAAATGTCGCGGGTCCAGGCCGAGGCGGCCAGACCGTAGTCGGTGTCGTTGGCCTGCCGCAGCGCGTCGTCGTCACCGCTGTGGCGGCGCACGGTGAGCACCGGCCCGAAGATCTCGTCCCGGTAGGCCTCGGAATCCTCGCCGACGTCGGCCAACAGCGTCGGCAGATAGTACGAGCCCGGCAGGTCGGGCGCCTTGCCGCCGGTGACGATCCGGGCGCCCTGACCGGGAGCCCGGTCCACAATCGCGGCTACCTTGGCGCGATGCGCCATCGAGATGAGCGGGCCGAGGTCGGTGTCGGGTTCCTGCGGATCCCCGACCACCACCTTGCCCATCACCTCGGCCACCCCGGCCACGAAGTCGTCATAGAGGTTCGCGGCGACGATCGCCCGGGTGGCCGCGGTGCAGTCCTGACCTGAGTTGATCAGCGCGCCGGCCACCGCGCCTTGAACCGCGGCATCCAGATCGGCATCCTCGAACACCACGAACGGCGCCTTGCCGCCGAGTTCCAACTGGGTGCGATGGCCGTGAACGGCGGCCGCCGCCATCACTCTCCTGCCGACAGCGGTGGAGCCGGTGAATGTCACGACGTCCACCCCCGGGTGGCCCGCCAGCGTCTGACCGACGTCGGCGCCGGCTCCGGTGACAACGTTGAGCCCCCCGTCGGGCAGACCCGCCTCGCCGGCCAGTCTGGCCAGCGTCAGTGTGGTCAGCGGGGTGAGTTCGGCCGGCTTGATCACCACCGAGCAGCCGGCGGCCAGCGCCGGGATCACCTTCCACACCGCCATCTGCAACGGATAGTTCCACGGGGTGATGGTGGCGACCACCCCGACGGCCTCCCGCCGGATCGACGAGGTGTGGTCGCCGGAGTACTCCGCGACGGCCTTGCCCTCCAGGTGGCGGGCCGCCCCGGCGAAGAACGCGATGTTGTCGATGCTGCCGGGAACGTCGAACTCCTCAGCCAGCCGGACCGGCTTGCCGGTATGGCTGACCTCCTCGGCGATGACGTCGGCGGCGTTCGCCTCGAGTAATTCGGCAAGTTTGAACAGCACCGCCGACCGTGCCGCCGGGGTCTGTGACGACCAGCCCGGCAGCGCTGCCCGGGCCGAGGCCACCGCGACGTCGACATCGGCGGGCGTGGCCAGCGCGAGTTCGGCGACGACGTCACCGGTGGCGGGATTGATGACTTGATGACGCGCGCCCGTGGTGGTCACCGCGGCGCCGTCGATCCAACTACCAGGAATCACGCCCCAATGCTACGCATTTCGTCGATTCCATTGTCCAAAACAACTGATTCCGTGCAGAATCATGGGTATGCGCGACTTGCGGGCCATCGGCACCGGCCAGCCCGGGCCGGTCGGACTCGACGAGATGTCCAAAGCGATCATCGAGAAGCTCCAGCATGACGGCCGCCGCTCCTACGCGGGCATCGGAAAGGCCGTCGGCCTGTCCGAGGCGGCGGTCCGGCAGCGGGTGCAGCGTCTGATCGACGCCGGGGTGATGCAGATCGTGGCCGTCACCGACCCGATGCAACTTGGCTTCTCGCGTCAAGCGCTGATCGGCGTCCGCTGCCAGGGCGACGCCACCAAGGTGGCGGAGCGCCTCGCCGATCTGGCTGCCGTGGACTACGTCGTGCTCACCGCCGGCACCTACGACGCCATCGTCGAGGTGGTGTGTGCCGACGACGCCGAACTGCTGGACTTACTGAACACCGAGATCCGGTCGGTACCGGGCGTGACGTCGACCGAGACACTGGTCTATCTGAAACTCGTTAAACAACAATACAATTGGGGTACACGATGAACGCGGGCTTGTCCGCCGATCTGTCGAGGACAGCTGATCGCCACCTGTGGGGCCACTTCGCGAGACACGGAAAGGGCATCACGCCGCCGATCATCACTCGCGGTGAGGGCGTCTACATCTGGGACAGCAACGGCAAGCGTTACATCGACGGGCTGTCCGGGCTGTTCACCTGTCAGGTCGGCCATGGACGCAAGGAACTGGCCGCGGCGGCGGCCAAGCAGGCAGAGACGCTCGAATTCTTCCCGCTGTGGTCCTATGCCACGCCGACGGCGATCGAACTGTCCGAGCGACTGGCCGGCTACGCCCCCGGTGACCTCAACCGGGTCTTCTTCACCACCGGTGGCGGCGAGGCGGTGGAGAGCGCCTGGAAACTGGCGAAGCAGTTCTTCAAGCTGACCGGCAAACCCGGTAAGTACAAGGTGATCTCACGGTCCATCGCCTACCACGGCACCCCGCACGGCGCTTTGGCGATCACCGGCCTGCCAACCTTCAAGGTGCCCTTCGAGCCGATCACCCCGGGCGGTTTCCGGGTGCCCAACACCAACTGGTATCGCGCCCCGGAGGGCCACAACACCGATATCAAGGAGTTCGGTCAGTGGGCGGCCAACCGGATCGCCGAGGCCATCGAGTTCGAGGGCCCCGACTCGGTTGCCGCGGTGTTCCTCGAGCCGGTGCAGAACGCCGGGGGCTGCTTCCCTCCCCCACCCGGATACTTCGAACGGGTCCGGGAGATCTGCGACGAATACGACGTGTTGATGGTCTCCGACGAGACCATCTGCGCGTTCGGTCGCATCGGCTCGATGTTCGCCTGCAGGGACTTCGGCTACATCCCCGACATCATCACCTGCGCCAAGGGCATGAGTTCGGGCTACTCCCCTATCGGCGCCATGATCGCCTCGGACCGGCTGTTCGAGCCGTTCGACGACGGGGTCACCGCCTTCGCGCACGGCTACACCTTCGGTGGACATCCGGTGTCCGCGGCGGTCGCCCTGGCCAACCTCGACATCTTCGAACGCGAGGGCCTCAACGACCATGTCATCCACACGGCGCCGGCCTTCCGCGCCACCCTGGAGCGGCTGCTGGACCTTCCGATCGTCGGCGACGTGCGGGGCGAGGGGTTCTTCTACGGCATCGAGCTGGTCAAGGACAAGGCCACCAAGGCCGTACTCGACGACGAGCTGTCCGAGTGGCTGCTGCGCAGCTTCCTGTCCGTCGAGTTGTTCGAAGCCGGGCTGTACTGCCGCGCCGACGACCGCGGCGACTCGGTGATCCAGCTGGCGCCCCCGCTGATCAGCGATCAGGCCGTCTTCGACGAGATAGAGCAGATCCTGCGCCGGGTGCTCATCCAGGCCTGGGACCATCTGCAGACCCGCGGAAACGCCTGGGCCTGATAGCGGGCGGTTTAAAGCCCACAAAGTCACAATAACCCCATCTGTCACAGCGCGGCTCCCCGATTTCGCGACTGGAATCGCCTAGCCTGCGAATCCATGGCGAGGTTGATCATGCGGGCCGTCGCGATCGCGGCCACCGTGGTGATGACCGGCTCCCCGGCGCTGGCCCTGGCCGATCCGATCCCGGCCCCCGACCCCAATAGCTGCCCCTACAAGGTCTCCACCCCGCCGGCGGTGGACTCCTCGGAGGTGCCCACCGCCGGTGACCCGCCGCAACCGCTGCCGGTGCCGGCCACCCCGGCCGGCGGCGAGGCGCTCAGCGGCTGCGGCGTGATCGTCGCCGCCGGCACACCGCCATTGCCCGGCGACGTCTCCGCCGAGGCCTGGCTGGTGGGCGATCTGGATACCGGTGCGGTCATCGCCGCGCGTGACCCCCACGGCCGGCACCGTCCGGCCAGCATCATCAAGGTGCTGGTCGCCATGGTCGCCATCAACGAACTGCCGCTGAACAAGATCGTGGAGGGCACCCAGGAGGACGCCAACGCCGAGGGCACCAAGGTCGGTGTCGACGTCGGCGGGCGCTACACGGTCAACGACCTGCTGCACGGCCTGCTGATGCATTCCGGCAACGACGCCGCCCACGCCCTGGCCATGCAATTGGGCGGAATGGACGTCGCGTTGCAGAAGATCAACACCCTCGCCGCCAAGCTGGGCGCCCGCGACACCCGGGTGGCCACACCGTCCGGACTCGACGGGCCGGGTATGAGCACCTCGGCCTATGACATGGGGCTGTTCTACCGGTATGCCTACAACAACCCGACGTTCGCCGACATCGTCGCCACCCGCACCTACAACTTCCCGGGACACCCGGCCAAGCCGGGCGAGTCCTCCGATCATCCCGGCTATGAACTGGAGAACGACAACAAACTGCTCTACAACTACCCGGGAGCGATGGGCGGCAAGACCGGCTACACCGACGATGCCGGCCAGACCTTCGTCGGGGCCGCCAACCACGACGGGCGGCGGCTGTTCGCACTGCTGCTGCGCGGCTCCCGGGAGCCGATCGCGCCGTGGGAACAGACCGCGCACCTCCTCGACTACGGGTTCGCCTCGCCACCGGAGGCCAGAATCGGGGAGTTGATCGAACCGGACCCCTCGCTGATCCCGCCCAAGCCGGAGGCACCCCCCGCCGGCATGCCGATCCTCACGGCCGATGCACTGCCTATCCGGATCGGTGTGGCGGTGGTGGGAACGGGGGTGGTCTTCAGCCTGATTCTGGCGGCCCGGTCGCTGAATCAGCGGGTAGGGGCTCGCTGACGGCGGGCTCGGTCGCCGCCCACGCCGTGGCGAACAGCACCAGTCGCGCGGTCAGATAGGCGAACACCATCAGCCCGAAAACGGGGCCGAATGTCGTTCCTGCCGGGCCGTGCATCACCACTCGCAGGTACACCGAGGC
Source organism: Mycobacteriaceae bacterium (assembly GCA_029979305.1). Lineage (GTDB taxonomy): Bacteria > Actinomycetota > Actinomycetes > Mycobacteriales > Mycobacteriaceae > Mycobacterium. The sequence goes on from JAPOHV010000061.1 coordinate 5,493, forward strand.
GACCTGTTTGAAGAGTTCGAATCCGATGGCGGCGAGCAAACCCGCTCTGGCGCAACGTCTTAGCGGCAGCTGCCGGCGCGGCAGCCGCGCGATCATCCAGGTGAACATCAGCCAGGCAACCAGCACCGACATCAGTAGTGACGCTCCTCGCAGCGCTCCGGCGACGTTGAGCGGCCCACTGGCCAGCGCGGTCAGTCCGATGGTCGCCAGGCTGGCGACGAACGTCGACACCAGGGCGGTCAGGTCGGAGATCTTGGTGGACACGAATCCCTGCGGATCGTCGCCGTCGGGTGACCACATCTGGGTCAGCGCGCCTCGCAGGTGTGTCATCCAACTCAGACCGGCCCACAGTGCGGTGGCCAGACCGATCAGCCCGACCGACGCCCGCGAGTCGATGGCGGCGTCCATCAGAGAGATCACCTGCTGGGCGAAATCCCCGGAAACCGCCGCCTTGACCCGGCTGTCGATCTCTGCCAGCAGCGCCGGGCGGCTGGCAAGTGAGAATCCCACGACCGCGAATCCGACCATGAGAAGTGGAAACATCGCGAAGATCGTGAAATAGGTGACGGCGGCCGCGCAGAAGTCGCCCCGCGCGCCGTCGTAGCGCTGCTGAGCGCGGACCACGTGGTCCAGCCAGGGGTGGCGGGCGACCAACCGGTCCAGCGTCGGCATCATGCGCCGGGCAGGAAACCAAGCCGCTCGTACACCCGGCCCAGGGTCTTCTCCGCGACCTGCCGGGCCCGGTCGGCGCCGGCGGCGAGAAGAGCCTGCAACTCGGCCGGGTCGGCGAGCAGTTCGTCGACTCGCCGCCGGATCGGCGTCACGTATTCGATGACCGCGTCGGCGGTCTCCGACTTCAGGTCGCCGTAGCCGCGACCGGCATATCCCGCCACCAGAGTGTCGATCGGCACGCCGGTGACGGCCGACTGGATGGACAGCAGGTTGGACACCCCGGGTTTGGCATCGAGATCGAAGCGGATCTCGCGCTCGCTGTCGGTCACGGCCGAACGGATCTTCTTGGCCGATCGCTGTGGGTCGTCCAACAGGTTGATCAGGCCGGCGTCGGTGGCCGCCGACTTGCTCATCTTGGCGGTGGGCTCGGCCAGGTCGTAGATCTTGGCGGTCTGGCCGGCGATCATCACCTCCGGCACCACGAACGTGTCGGGGAACCGGGCGTTGAACCGCCCCGCGATGTCGCGGGCCAGTTCCAGGTGCTGACGCTGATCCTCCCCGACCGGAACCAGGTTGGTGTCGTAGAGCAGGACGTCGGCGGCCTGCAGTACCGGATAGGTGAACAGGCCCACCGTCGTCGAATCGGCGCCCTGCTTGAGCGACTTGTCCTTGAACTGGGTCATCCGGGAGGCCTGGCCGAAACCGGTGAAACAGCCGAGCACCCAGGCCAATTCGGTGTGAGCGGGCACATGGCTCTGTACGAAGATCGTCGAGCGCTGCGGGTCGATTCCCAGCGCGAGGTACTGCGCCGCTGTCACCAGCGTGCGCTGCCGCAGCACAGCCGGGTCCTGCGGAACCGTGATGGCATGCAGGTCGACGACGCAGAAATAGGTCTCGTAGTCGTCCTGCAAGCCCACCCACTGCTTGACGGCACCCAGCGCGTTGCCCAGGTGCAGAGAATCGGATGTCGGCTGAACACCGGAGAAAACAACACGGGAATGCGGGCTCATGATGGGACAATCCTGTCATGCGGAAATTCCTTGCGGTGCTAGCCGCGGCCTCCCTCGCGCTGTCCGGCTGCTCAGGCGGATCCGGTTCGGGCGAGAAGCGACCAGCGGGCGCGGCGGTGGTGGTGGTCTCCGGCGGCGACGCGGTGAGCCCCTTCACCACACCCGACCAGGCCTGCGCCACCGGCCTTGCGGCGGGCAACACCGACACCGCGATCCGCGAATACCTGCTGGGCAAGAAGTACACCGTCTATACCTCGCCGGCCATGAACGGCCGCGGGCAGGTGGTCGACCAGCAGGGCTTCGGGGCGTTCGGGGTGTGCCCGGTGACACTGCCGGAGAACATGACGGTGAACTCCGTCGGCAGCATCGACACCGCCGGTGAGCACCTGGCCCGGTTCGTGAACTGGCTCAACAAGGAAAAAGGCGTCACCGACGTCGATTTCGTCGGCCACTCGATGGGTGGTCTGTACTCCCGGGCGGCGATCCGGGTGCTCGCCACCACCGACAGCCCGGTGAAGGTGCGCTCACTCACCACGATCGGATCTCCATGGCAGGGCACCTACCTGTCCGACTACGCCAATGACCTCATCCCGATGACCGAATGCCAGGGCGACAAACTCTGCGAGGGAGCGATGAGGGACTTCAGGGTCCGCACCCTGCAGCTGATGTCGGGGTCCGGCCGGGAAGCCAATAAGGCGTTCCTGATGGGCTCGAACGGCTGGAACCAGTTCCAGTCCGGTGTGCTCGACAAGATCCCGGTGACGCTGATCGCCGGTACCCGGTTCAAGCTGCCCGGCCCGGGAAATCCCGCGGTGTGGCCGAACGACGGCATCGTTGCCGAGGAGAGCGCACTGGCCAAGGGCATCAGCGACCCGGTACTGCCGCACCGGCGCTGCTACGCGTTCGACGACACCCACAGCATCTTCGTGTCCAACCAGGCCGGCCTGGACTGGAAGACTGCGCTTACCTGGGACCCCCGCGTGTTCGAGGCACTGGAACAGGCCATCGAGAACGCCCCGAAGGCCCTCGACAGCGCCAATCGGGAGGGTTGTCCCGCGGCTTAGCTCGCCGGGCGGTCCGGCATGAGCACGCCGACCGCGGCGTCGACGACGGCCCCAAGGTCGCCGCCCAGCCGGCCCAGCAGCCACTGCTGAGCCAGTTCGGCCATCGCGCCCGCGTACATCGCCGCGCCGACGAGTTCGGCGGTGTGCTCGCGAGCCCCGCCGCGCAGCACCGATTTGCGGAGTTCCTCCTGCGTTGCGGTACGGCGCTCAGCGAGAACGGGATTCGTTCGCGCCTCGATGAACAGGATCTTGCCGCGACCGGGATCATCGGAGCTGAAACTGAGCACCGTTCGGATCCCGGCCGCCAGCCGGGCGCGATCGTCGGCAAGCCCGGACATCGCCGTGGCGAGGACCACCGCCAGCTCGGCGACCACCTCGTCGTAGACCGCACCGAGAACGGCGTCGGTGTCGGCGAAGCTCTCATAGAAGTAGCGCGAATGCAGCCCGCTGCGCCGGCACACCGATCTGAGGGTGACCGAGGCCTCGCCGCCTTCGGAAAACAATTCGTACGCGGCCCTGACCAGCATGGCCCGCCGTTCGGCCCGCCGATCGGCCTGTGACAACCCGGCCCATCTCGACGTGCGCGGCATCGGACGAGGATATCCCCGACGTTTTCTCATGTTGCGTTTGGCATTTTCTGTGTTATTTTTTGGATACACCTGTAGCCACTTCGTCATTCCGCCCGGCAGCGGAAGGCAGGAGACCTCTCATGCAGTCGGTGATCCGGGGCGTCGCGGCCATTGCGATCGGATTGGGCTTCACCGCCGTGGGCTGCGGCGTCGCGTACGCCGACGACGCCACGGACACTTCGGCCCCCGCCTCCCCGACTGCGGGCCCGCAGGGTGCGCAATCGCCATCGCCGCAACGGCTTTCCCGCCGCGGCGCATCTGCCGCGACTCTCGATCGGCCCGCCGGACCGAGACGGCGCGGGCCGGCAGCGGCACGGGCGGTGCCGCCGAAGTCCGTCGCTGCTCCGGCCGCAGCGGCCAGCCCGCGCACCGCGGCCAGCGGAACAGGCGCCGCCCGTCGGCCGCTGTTCAACCGCCTCCCGACCGCGAATCCGGTCCAGTACGCGTCGAGCGCGCCCGCGGTGGCCACCGGGACGATCGGGGGCTCCGACCCCGACGGCGACCGGATCGAGTACTCGATCGCCAGGGCACCGGCCCGCGGCAGCGTCGTCGTCGACAACCTCGGCTCCTACACCTACACCGCAGGCGCAGACCTGGCGGGCACCGGTGGCTCCGACTCGTTCACGGTCACGCTGCGCGACAGCGGATTACGGCTGCTCCTCCGGCGGCGGGCGTCGGTCTCGGTGCCGGTCACCGTGACGGTCTCGGCGGCCCCGCCCGTCCCGCCGTCGGTGTCCGTCGCCGATCTCGCGGTGACCGAGGGCAACGGTGAGCACGCCCATTTCATGTTCACCGCGACTCTGGACAAGGCCTCGGCCGCCCCGGTCAGCGTGGGCTATGCGACCGCGGACGGCACCGCGACCGCCGGGATGGACTACACCGCAGCGTCGGGCACCCTCACCTTCGCCCCGGGTGTGACCACCCAGACGGTGCACGTCGGCATCCTCGGCGACACCGCCGTGGAGTCCGGCGAGACCTTCACGGTGAGGCTGTCCGATCCGGTGGGGGTGAGCATCGCCCGCGCGGCGGCGCTGGGGACCATCCTCGACGACGACGTGGCCGCGCCGGCCCCGGCCCCGACACCGGGGCTGAGCATCTCCGACGCCTCGGCCACCGAGCCCGGTGCCGGCGGCATGGCCCCGGGCTTCCTGCACACCGCGGGCAACCAGATCGTGGACTCCCAGGGCAAGACGGTGGCGATCTCCGGGGTCAACTGGTTCGGCATGGAGTCCACCACCCAGGCCCCGCACGGGCTGTGGACGCGCAGCTACAAAGACATGATCAACCAGATGGTCAGCCTCGGCTTCAACACCATCCGGCTGCCCTTCGCCAGCGAACTGCTTCACACCACCGCCGCGCCCAACGGTATCGACTTTTCCAAAAACCCTGACCTGCAGGGCCTCTCGGGTCTGCAGGTGATGGACGCGATCATCGGCTACGCCGGGCAACAGGGCATGCGGGTCATCCTCGATCACCACCGCAGCGGCGCGGGTGCGGGCACCTCCGACAACGGCCTGTGGTACGACGCCACCTACACCGAGGACGCCTGGGTGGCCGACTGGGCCACCCTGGCCGGCCGCTACAAGAACAACCCCACCGTGATCGGTTTCGATCTGCACAACGAGCCGCACAACGGCACCTGGGGCGGCGGCGGGGCCACCGACTGGGCGCGGGCCGCCGAGCGGGCGGGCAACGCCGCGCTGGCGGTCAACCCGGACCTACTGATGTTCGTCGAGGGTGTCGAGACCTACCAGGGCCAGAACTACTGGTGGGGCGGCAACCTGATGGGCGTCAAAGACCGGCCGATCGTCTTCAACGTGGCCAACCGGGTGGTCTACTCCCCGCACGACTACCCCAATTCGGTCTTCCCCCAGACCTGGTTCCAGAACGCCAACTTCGGCGCCGGCCTGCCCGCGAAGTTCCGGCAGGCGTGGGGCTACATCTACGAACAGAACATCGCCCCGGTCTACATCGGCGAGTTCGGCACCAAACTGATCGACCCCAAAGACGCGGTGTGGTTGGAGGCCATCACGTCCTACATCGCCGGAGACCTCGACAACAACGGCACCACCGACATCCCAGCCGGGAATCAGGACATCAGCTGGACCTACTGGTCCTGGAACCCCAACTCCGGTGACACCGGCGGAATCCTGGCCGACGACTGGGCCACCGTCAACCAGAACAAGATGACATACCTCACTCCGATCCAGTACACCGGCGGTACCCGAACCGCACCGGCAACCTTCACCGTCACACTCGGCGCGCCATCGGCCCAACCGGTGACAGTCCAGTACAGCACCTCGCCGGGCACCGCGACGGCGGGCGCCGACTTCACCGGCACATCCGGCACGCTGACATTCGCACCCGGTGAGACCCGCAAGACCCTCGCGGTCGCCGTCAACGGCGATGGGCTGACCGAGGGCAACGAGGAGTTCCACGTCATGTTGTCCAACCCGTCGGGGGCCACTCTGACCGATGCGATGGCAACGGGCACCATTTCCGACCGTCCACAAGCCGCCGGCAGCACCCAGCCCAACCAGCCCACCCAGCCCACGATGCCGACGCAGCCCGCGCAACCCACGATGCCGATACCCGCCGGCGGCGGTCCTTACACGGACATCATGACCTTCGGAATGTTCCACGGCAGCGACCACACCGGCATGGACGCCCTGGCCGGCGGCCGGACGGCGATCACCACCGAGGCACTGGTCGCCTACAACGGTCTTCGCCGATTCGCCGGACTGAACCCCGTCACCCTGGAGCAGATCGGTACCTGGGCCTTCGCCAACCGTCTGACGAACAACCCGCAGCCCTGGGACAACGATCTGCAGGGCGTCGGGCTGTACTACGCGATGCAGGGGGCCAAGGTCGGCTGGATCGCCGACGACCGGTACACCCCGCAGCTGGTGGCAGATATCGAACGCACGGCCAGAACCGGATCCGTCGACGAGGTGATGGCCCTGGTGGCCCGGTACGGCCACGCCGGGTTCGCCGACTATCTGACGAGCAGCGGCTACCAGACAGCCTTCGTCGACACCCTCAAGATGGAGCCGCACTACGGCGGCTGGATGCACGACCGCGCCAACGGCCGGCTGACGATCGACGGCGCGGCCACTGCCCACGACGTCAACCACCTGACGGTGCTCAGCCACGATCAGCGCAATGCGTTCATGAACGACACCTGGGACTGGCCGCAGTGGCCGGCCCTGAACGTGCCGAACAAGCGGGTGATCGAGTACTTCCAGAGCATGGCGGCACTGGGAAACCCGTTGGGCGACAACCTGACCGCGCTGGATGCCTACCCGAATTCGACGGTGACCGGCGCGTGATCAGACCACCGCAGCGCGTAGGCGGGCGGCTTCTCGACCCGAGCCCTACGGACCCGATCGGCGAGACCCCCGGTGGCCAGGTGGTAGTCGATGCGCCAGCCGGCGTCGTTGTCGAAGGCTTTGCCGCGCCATGACCACCAGCTGTAGGGGCCCGGGCGATCGGGGTGCAGCCGGCGCACCACATCGACCCAGCCGGACTCCATCAGCTCGGTGAGCCACTGTCGCTCGCCGGGCAGAAACCCGGACTTACCGACGTTGGCTTTCCAGGCCTTGATGTCGTTCTCGGTGTGCGCGATGTTCCAGTCGCCGCAGAGAACGGCCTCGCCGCCCGTCGTCGACAGTGCAGCCATCCGTCCGGCCAGTGCGGCCATGAAACGTTCCTTCTCCAGTTGCCGATCAGTGCCCGCCTCCCCGGTGTGGACGTACAGGCTGCCGACCGTCACCCCGCAGACGTCGGCCTCGAGATAGCGCCCGTGGCTTTCGAATTCCGTTGCAGCCAGACCAATCCGGACATCCGAGAACGGCGAGCGACTGAGGATCGCCACCCCACTGCGGCCCTTGATGGCCGGCTCGGCCGAAGCCAGGTACCAGCCGCCTGCCAACGCCGGGGCCAACGCCTCGGCCAGTTGCACATCGTCGGCGCGGGTCTCCTGCAGACACACCACGTCGGCATCGGTCCGATCCAGCCAGGCCAACAGGCCGCGATTCTCCGGCGATCTTTGCCGAACCGCAGCACGAACCCCGTTGACGTTGATGGTGGACACGATCACGGCAGGAACCTACCTTGCGGTACCGCCGGTACCGCCTTACCGTCGGGGTCATGATCCGCCGGGAGCCGATCCACCTCGGTTCGGGCGAACCCGTCCTGCTGCTGCACCCGTTCATGATGTCGTGCTACGTCTGGCACGACGTCGCCCCCGCACTGGCCCGGACCGGCGAGCTCGAGGTCTTCGCGCCAACCATGGCAGGCCACAACGGCGGCCCGCACACCCGGTCGTGGTTCCTCGACACCGCCACGCTGGCCGACCATGTCGAGGCCCAACTCGACGAATTGGGCTGGGATACCGCCCACATCGTCGGCAACTCGCTGGGCGGCTGGGTGGCATTCGAGCTGGAGCGCCGCGGCCGGGCCCGCACCCTGACGGCCATCGCTCCCGCCGGCGGCTGGCACCGCTGGTCGCCGGTCAAATACGAGATCGTCGCCAAGTTCGTCGCCGGTCTTCCGGTCTGGCTGACCGCGGTGGCGCTGGGCCGGCGCGCCGCCAGGCTGCCCGGGGCCAAACGGGCCGCCAGCGTGCCCGTCAGCGCGAGGCCCGCCGGACTGTCCGACACCGACCTGCTGGAGATCATCGACGACGTCACCCACTGCCGCGCGTACTACCAGCTGTTGGTCAAGGCACTGCTGCTGCCCGGCCTGATGGAACTGGCCGGCACAACGACGCCGACCAACCTGGTGATCTGCGAGAAGGACCGCGTTCTGCCGCACCCCCGCTACACCCGCCACTTCCTGCGGGATATTCCCGACATCGACCGGATCACGGTGCTCGACAACGTCGGCCATATCCCGATGTTCGAGTCCCCGCAGCTGATCGCCGACCTGATCATCGCCTGGGTCGACGAGCACCGTCCCAGGTTGCAGGAGGCGCCACCGGCAGGCTGACCGGATGGTTAATATCGGGGCCGTGGGGAGCCAGACGAGATCGGCGGAGACCCGGCAGAAGATTCTCGACGCGGGGGTCGAGCTCTTCTCCGGAAAGGGTTACGGCGCGACGTCGCTCAGCGACATCACCGCCGCCGCCCGGGTCACCACAGGTGCGTTCTACTACCACTTCGGCTCCAAGGAGGCGCTGGCCACCGCGATCGTGGCGGAGGGCTGGCCCAAGGCCTGGGAGGTGATCGGCGCGTGCATCGAGTCGCCCTCGCCGGGGCTGGAGAACGTGATCGTGATGACCTTCGCGCTCAGTTCGCTGATGAAGCGCGACAAATCGGTCTGGATCGCCAACCACCTCAACCAGTCCCTCGGCCTGCTCGATGAGCCGGGCCGGAAGGCCTTCGAATACAAGGCGCGCAACTTCATCGACGGGGTGGCCGCCTCGATCAACCAGTCCGACATCCGGCCGGACGTCACCCCGCACGAACTGGGCACCCAGGTCTGGATGACCGTGCACGGCTGCCACCTGCTGTCGGACGCAACGGGAGACAGCGTGTCGGAGCGGCTAGAGAAGAGCTGGCGGATCTTGCTGCGGGCCAGCGTGCCCGACGAGTCGCAGGCCTATTTCGAGCAGTTCCTGGCCCGCACCGCCAAGCACTACCGGATCGACTAGTCCATCGCCTTCTTGAGGTTCTCCGCCAGGCTGGCCAGGAACTGCTCGCTGGTCTCCCAGGGCTGATCCGGGCCGATCAGCAAGGCCAGGTCCTTGGTCATCTGACCGCCCTCGACGGTGTGGATGACCACTTCTTCGAGGGTTTCGGCGAACTCGTTCACCTCGGGCGTGTTGTCCAGCTTCCCGCGGTGCTGCAGACCCCGGGTCCAGGCGAAGATCGAGGCGATCGGATTCGTCGAGGTCGGCTTGCCCTGCTGGTACTGGCGGTAATGGCGCGTCACGGTGCCGTGCGCGGCCTCGGCCTCGACGGTCTTGCCGTCCGGGGTCATCAGCACCGACGTCATCAGACCCAGTGAGCAGTAGCCCTGCGCGACGATGTCGGACTCGACGTCGCCGTCGTAGTTCTTGCAGGCCCACACATAACCGCCCTCCCACTTCAGGCAGGAGGCCCCCATGTCGTCGATGAGCCGGTGCTCGTAGGTCAGCCCGCGGGCATC
>JAPOHV010000146.1 GCA_029979305.1 Mycobacteriaceae bacterium
ACCGTGCGTCATCTCCTCGCTCACGCCTCCGGACTGGCCATGCACTCCGACGAGGTGGTTGCCCCTCCGGGCGCCCGCCGGCTCTACTCGAACTACGGGTTCACCGTTCTGGCCGAGACCCTCGAGGCGCAGTCCGGGATCGAGTTCGGCCGCTATCTGGGCGAAGCGGTGTTCGCGCCGCTGGGTATGGCCGCCTCACGTCTCGAAGGCGGCGCGGCGACGGCCGGGTTCGGCGCGGTGTCCACCGTCGCCGACCTGGTGGCATTCGCCGGCGACCTGCTCAGCCCCCGGACGGTCTCGGCGCAGATGCACGCCGAAGCCGTCAGCGTGCAGTTCCCCGGCCTGGCCGGGGTGCTGCCCGGCTTCGGCTCCCAGCGGCCCAACGACTGGGGCCTGGGTTTCGAGATCCGTGACGCCAAGGCGCCGCACTGGACCGGTGCCGCGAATTCACCGGCCACTTTCGGGCATTTCGGCCAGTCGGGCACTTTTCTCTGGGTCGACCCGGTTCGCCGGATCTCGCTGGTGGCGCTGACCGACCGGGACTTCGGCGACTGGGCGAAATCGCTCTGGCCTGCGCTGTCGGACCGCGTTCTGGCCGAGTTCAACTCGGACTAGCGCAACAGGGGTCTCAAGGGGCACAATAGACACGCACGGCACAACTGCATCTTCGGAAACACCAGGTCGTTGGGGAAGACGTCCCTAGTGGAGCCGAAGGAGCCAGTGATGCGTGCGTCGAATCAGTTCGCCGACGCGACGACGGGCGTGGTCTATGTCCACGCGTCGCCCGCGGCGGTATGCCCGCATGTCGAGTGGGCGTTGTCGTCGACCCTGGGTGCGGGGGCGAACCTGAGGTGGACCCCACAGCCGGCGATGCCCGGACAGTTGCGGGCGGTGACCAACTGGGTTGGGCCCGTCGGCACCGGGGCCCGGCTGGCCAACGCGCTGCGGTCCTGGTCGGTACTGCGTTTCGAGGTCACCGAGGATCCCAGCCCCGGGGTGGACGGCCAGCGCTTCTGCCACACCCCCCAACTCGGACTGTGGAGCGGAGCGATGAGCGCCAACGGCGACATCATGGTGGGCGAGCTACGGCTTCGCACACTGATGTCGGCCGGTGCCGACACCCTGGCGGCAGAGTTGGACACCGTGCTCGGGACGGCGTGGGACGAGGCGCTCGAGCCGTACCGCGACGGCGGTGACAGCGGCGAGGTCAGCTGGCTCAGCCGCGGGGTCGGTTAGAACGGCGGCGGTTTGTTTCGTTCGGCGACGTAAGAGTCGTTGAGTGCCCGTTCACGAGCGATGCGGTAGGCGCGGTCGGCTGCACGGGTCCGGCGGCGGGTGGGCATCATGACGCCTGAGTCTCGGTCCGGACGGGCATCAGTAAATGGCGGGCCGCAGGTTGTGGTGTCCCACGCCGGGAAGAGCAACCGGCTTCCCGGGCTGGTGGTGTACGTTCGCCCGGTCGGTGCGGTCCACTCGATTGTCCCGTCCGGAAACTGTTGATCGCGCCAGCCGCCTGCGCCCGCCCAGAATGTCTTGAGTAAGTGATGTTTTCGGCATAGGGCCCGCAGATCCGAAGCGTGTGTCGCGCCGAACGGCCACGGTATCGCATGATCGAGGTCGCAGTACTGCGCGGGCCTGTCGCAGTTGGGGAAGCGGCACGTGAGATCCCGGGTGCGGACAAACTCGGCCAGCGCGGTCGAGGGCCGGTAGCCCGGCTCAGGGCTGTCGGGCGGCTTGCGGGTATACCTGACCTTCGCGCCGTCGCGGATCAGTTCCGCGAGTAGGGGCGCGGGCACGCTCCCGCCCCCGGCGATGACGGCCGCACCTGCGGTGCGGCCCTCGGTCTCGGGGCCCGCGCAGCCGTCGCCGGACATCAGTGGATCCGGTTGCGCCGCAAGGGCCTCAGTGTCGGCCAGAACGTGGATGAGAACGCTGGCAGCCCGGCCGTCGCGGGCGGCGGCAGGGCAGTCCGGCGCGCCGCATCGGCAGCTGAGAAACTGCGACCCGGCAGCCAGCGCCCCGAGCGCGTCGGCCCGCCGCTGGGTGGCCGTCCGGGGATCTTCGTCGCACACGGCACCGGCCATCTCGTCGAGCCGCCGGTCCAGCAGGGCTGCGTCGGTGCCATAGAGCCGGCCCCAGAGGGCGGCGGTGCCGGACTCGTGATTGCGGGAGCCGATCGTCACGTTCCGGCTCTGGGCACTTGCCCTGTTGCGGCGAAGCGCCCCGGGGTCATACCGGTCGATCCAGGCGTCGATGGCCTGTTCGAGCTTGTACTGGGACAGTGCCCCGAAGCTGCCTGAGTGATCGGCCAGTACGGCGTCGATGACCGTCATGGCGTCGTCGTCGATGACCAGGTTCGTTCGCCAGGCGATCGCCGCTACCACACGTGCGTCGACCCGGCCGGCCAGGAACAGGGCGGCAAGCCTCGGCAGCCGGGTCCGCAGCGCCTCGGCGAGGTGCATCTGCCCGGAGGCCCGGCCGTGACTCACCCCCAGAGCGGCCGAAACCTCGGCCGCCGCCGCGTCCCAGGCGTCGCAGGCCCAGTGCGCGGTGTCCTCATCGCAGCGGCGGCGGACCAGTTCGGCGATCGCGGCGAGCCGCCGGGCGGCGGACCGGGCCTCGGCGGCCGCGGACTCCTCGATGGCGTCGACCAGACCTGCGTCGGACGCCGCCCTGAACTCTGTATCGAACATACTTTCGATTATGCCAGGGCGGTCTGACTGAAATTGAACGGTGCGGCTAACGCACCAGGATCTTCAGCGCCGCCGGCACGGCGGAGATCTCGGCCGGCAGCGGGCAGACGTAGTCACCGTCGGCGTAGGCGTTGATGCCGGGCGAGTCGACGGTGACGGTGCGTGCGCGTTCGGTGCTGACCGCATCCAGATCGACGTGGGTGCCCTTGAATACGGTGGGGAACAGCCGGATCAGCCTGGTGCGGGAACCGGCACGCACCATGGTGATGTCGAGCAGGCCATCGGAGTGGTTCGCGTTGGGGCAGATCAGCATTCCACCGCCGTAGCTGCGGGTGTTGCCGAACGCCGCGAGGGTCAGATCGGCGACGATCTCGCGCTCTCCATCGAGAACCAGGCGGAACGGCAGCGGGCGCAACTGCGAGATCTCGGCCAGGATCGCAACGTTGTAGCGCATCCGGCCATGCGGCCAGCGCATCCGGTTGACCCGGTCGCTGACCAGCGAGTCGAAACCGGTCGCGGCGATGGTGCCGAACCAGGTCTCGGATCCATCCGGGCCGCTGATACGGCCGAGGTCGACGGTCTCGGTGCGCCCGGCGGCGATGATGTCGACGGCTGCGGCCGGGTCGCCGGTCGGGATCGCGTATTCACGGGCGTGGTCGTTGCCGGTTCCGGCCGGGACAAGTCCCAACGGAATGTCGGTGCGTGCCAGCACCTGAAGCGCGAGGCGGATGACCCCGTCGCCGCCTACCACGACGAGCGCATCGGTACCGTCGGCCACCGCCCGTCCGACCAGTTCGCGGGCGTGTGCGGCGTCGCGACCGACGATCGCGGTGACGTCAATACCGAGTTCCTGGAAGCGCGTGATCGCCTTCTCCGCGGCGTGGGGAGCGTTGCCGTGCCCGGCCATCGGATTGGTCAGGACGGTCACCCGATTCATGGAATCAGCTTGCCTGGGTTGAGAATTCCGGCCGGGTCGAGAGTCTGCTTAACAGCCCGCAGCACCTGCACTCCGAGTTCGCCGATCTCGGCGGGCATCCAGTGTCGGTGATCGGCACCGACCGCATGGTGGTGGGTGATTGTGCCGCCGTTGGCCACCATCGCGTCGCTGGCGGCGACCTTTGCGGTGCGCCACTGCTCGGCGACGTCGCCGCGCTGTCCGGCCACCACGGTGAAGTACAGCGAGGCGCCGGTGGGATAGACGTGCGAGATATGGCACATCACCAAAGCCGCTGTGCCGCTTGCGGTCAGCGCAGAGGTCAGGGCTTCGGTCACCGCCGCCTTGAGCCGGGGGATGTTCGACCAGGTGGTCGCGGTCTCCAGCGTCTCGCACAGCGCCCCGGCCCTGAGCAGCGCGTCGCGCAGATAAGGGGCGTCGAAGCGGCCCTGCTCCCACGCCTTCGCCGGTTCCTCGCCCAGAGAGTAGCCGCCACGGGCCGCCAGCAGCGCACTGGTTTCGGCGTGCCGGCTCTCGGTATGCGCCGCGCTTCCCTCGAACACGGTGATCGCCAGGCACCCGCCGGTGACGCTCTGCTCGCCGATGCTGTGTGTGGTGGCAAGGTTGATACCGGTCTCGACTTCGTCAGACAGCCGCAGCACCGTGGCGCCGGTGCCGGTCTGGGTTACCGCCCGCAACGCATCGGCCCCGGTGGCGAAGTCGGGGAAGGACCACGCCTCGTAGCGGACCGTTTCGGGCAGCGGGTGGACTCGCAGTCGCACCCGGGTGATGACGCCGAAGACTCCCTCGGAGCCGCAGAACAACTCGCGCAGATCAGGTCCGGCGGCCGAGGCCGGGGCCCGGCCCAGATCCAGCGGGCCGGCGGGGGTGACGACGTGCAGTCCTCGCACCATGTCGTTGAACCGGCCGTAGCCGGCGGAGTCCTGACCGGAGGAGCGGGTCGCCGCGAAACCGCCGATGCTGGCGAACCGGAAGCTCTGCGGGAAGTGGCCCAGGGAGAAGCCGCGCTCGCCGAGCAGCCGTTCGGCGTCCGGGCCGGTGACACCGGCGCCCAGTTCGGCCTCGCCGGATATCTCGTCGAGCCGGTGAAGCGCGTCGAAGCGGCGCAGGTCGAGGGTGACGACCGCCTCGAAATCTCCCCGGATCGGGTCCAGGCCACCCACCACGCTGGTTCCGCCGCCGAACGGCACCACCGCGATCCGGTTGCGGGAGCAGTAGCCGAGAATCGCAGCGACCTCGTCCTCGCTGCCCGGCAGCAGTACGGCGTCGGGCGCGTCCTGGTGAGTCTGCTTGCGGCGCAGCAGGTCCGGGGTGGACTTGCCGCCGGCGTGTAACAGCCGGTCCCGGTCACCGGTTCTCAGATAGTCACGGCCGACGATTCCGGCCAGCCCGTCGACGTGGGCCTGCGACAGCGCCGAGGGGGACAGTCGCACCTCGTCGATGCCCGGGGCGGCAACCTCGACCCCTGACACCCCGAGCGCCTGTTCGAGTAGCGAGCGAATGCCGCTGGAGAGGGGCTTGGCCAGTGCCGGGTCGCCCCAGGCATCCCAGGCCATTGGCGGCAGCAGGTTTCCGGTATCGGTGTCGACCACGGGTTACAGTATGGGGGATTCGCGCCGGCCCTCGACGATGGCAGCGCAGTGAACGGATAACTGGCCCATGAACACCGCACTGAACGCCGCCCGGCGCAACGCCGACCTGAACGCGCTGGCCGACCGTCCAGCGGTGGACGTCGTCGTCATCGGCGGCGGCATCACCGGCGTCGGTATCGCCCTGGACGCGGCCAGCCGGGGGCTGTCGGTGGTGCTGGCCGAGAAGCACGACCTCGCCTTCGGGACCAGCCGGTGGAGCTCCAAACTGGTGCACGGCGGTCTGCGTTATCTGGCCAGCGGGAACATCGGCATCGCCCGGCGCAGCGCGGCCGAACGTGGAATCCTGATGTCGCGCAACGCACCCCATCTGGTCAAGGCGATGCCGCAACTGGTTCCGCTGCTGCCTTCGATGAGCCGGTCCCAGCGGGCCCTGGTCCGGGTCGGCTTCCTGGCCGGCGACGCATTGCGGGCGATGGCCGGCACGACGTCGTCGGTGCTGCCCCGCCCGCGGCGGATCAGCGCCGAGCAGGCGCTGGCGATGGCGCCGACGGTTCGCCGCGACGGCCTGGACGGCGCGCTGTTGGCCTACGACGGCCAGCTGATCGACGATGCCCGACTGGTGGTCGCGGTGGCCCGCACCGCCGCCGGGCACGGAGCGCGCATCCTGACCCGGGTGACCGCCTCGCAGGCCACCGGCTCCTCGGTGCGGCTCACCGACGAGTTGACCGCACAGAGCTTCGGGGTGTCGGCGCGGGCGGTGATCAACGCCACCGGGGTATGGGCCGCTGAGGTGGACCCGTCGATCCGGCTACGGCCCAGCCGCGGCACCCACCTGGTGTTCGACGCGGCCGTATTCGGCAATCCGACTGCCGCACTGACCATTCCGATACCCGGCGAGACCAACCGGTTCGTGTTCGCCATGCCCGAGCAGCTCGGCCGGGTGTACCTCGGATTGACCGACGAGGAGTCGCCAGGGCCGATTCCGGATGTCCCGGAGCCGACGCCGGAGGAGGTCGGCTTTCTACTCGACACGGTCAACACCGCGCTGCAGACGGCGCTGACGACGGCCGACGTCACCGGGGCCTATGCGGGATTGCGCCCGCTGATCGATGCCGGCGAGGGCCGCACCTCGGATCTGTCGCGTGACCATGCCGTGCTGGAGTCCGACAGCGGCCTGTTCAGCATCGTCGGCGGCAAGCTCACCGAATACCGCTACATGGCGCAGGATGTGCTCGACCGTGCGGTGTCCGGGCGCGGCCTCGTCGCGGGGCCGTGCCGCACCGCCAACCTGCCGCTGGTCGGCGCGCAGCCGGGCACCGCCGGCGCCGCTCGCGGGCTGCCCGACTCGCTGGTGGCCCGCTACGGCGCGGAGTCGCCGAACGTGGCCGCCTCGGCGCGCTGTGAGCGCCCGTTGGACACCGTGGCCGAGGGCATCGACGTCACCCGTGCGGAGTTCGAATACGCCGTCAGCCACGAGGGGGCGCTGGATGCCGGCGACATTCTCGACCGTCGCACCCGCATCGGGCTTGTGGAGTCCGACCGGGAACGGACCGTCGAGGCGGCCCGGGAGTTCCTCGCCGGCGCGCGCTGACTACAGCGGGATGTTCTTGTGGCGGCCGCGGCTCGGCGGGGCCTCGGCCAGCGCCTCGGTCAGCTTGCTGCGGGTGTGCGCCGGGTCGATCTTCTCGTCGACCACGCCGATCTCGATGGCGCTGTCCACCCCGCCGGCGATGCGCTCGTGCTCGGCTGCCAGTTCCTCGTGCAGCGCCTCGCGCTGGTCCTCGGGCGCGGCGGCGAGGGTCTTGCGGTGCAGGATTCCGACCGCGGCCTTGGCGCCCATCACCGCGACTTCGG